>JAJXYM010000335.1 GCA_021780585.1 Deltaproteobacteria bacterium | reverse complement strand
CTGGCGATAGCCGCCGTTGACGCCGAGCGTATGCAACTCCATCACCTCGCGCGCGTAGTTCTCGTTGACGCCGTCGGACTTGCCGCGCGCGCCGGGCGAACCGGGCGCGGCGTTGCGCCAGTTGTCGAGATAAAACAGCATCGCCGGATGCTTCGCGGTCGCGCCCAACAGATCGCGGAAGCGGCCCAGCGTATGCGGCCGGATCGCCTCCTGCTCGAAGGCGCCGGTCCAAATCGCGCACAAGCCCTTGCCGGCGAAGACGTTGAAGTGATTGAACCAGAACGCCGTGAGCGTTTCCTGAAGCTGGCGCGGGCCGTAAAGCGCGCGCACGATGCGCGCGTAAACAGCGTCGCGAATGACCCGCCGCGCATCGCGGCGCGCCGCTTTTTTCGCTTCGGCGCCGCCCCTGGCGGCGGCGCGAATCGGCCCCTGAAATTCGGCGAACAGCTCCGGCGGCGTCATCGTGAGCGTGGGCAATTCGCCGATCCGCGCGCGCAGCTCCGGCGGAATCGGAATCGACTCCGGCTCGAGCTGCCGCTCCAGATAACGCCGCGCGCCCATCCCGGCGACCATCTCCACGTCGCCCGGACGCGGTCCGAAAGCGGCGCGATTAAGCGCGTGAAGCGCGGCCGCCCGCTCGTCCGGCTTGCTCATGACGCCTGCCGATCGCGGTTGCGAATCGCTCCCGATCGCCTAGTTGGAATTAGGCCGATGATGCGCGCGGTCCCAGCGATTCTCGCCGCGATCGTATGCGTGCTCGCGCCGCATGAAGCGGTCGGGATGGCGCCGGAACGCCCGCGCCATCCGCGGATGGGTTTGCGCGTAATCGCGCAGTTCCGGATGGTTCGCGAGATATTTCGGATCGTCGATCAGACGCGGATTCCGGCTGAGCTCCTGCGCCACGTCCGGATGTTTATCGAGGTAGCCGTCGAAGCCGCGCACGTACGGATGATGCCGCCCGTATGCGGTCGGCGGCCGCGCCATCCCGCCGGGAACAGGTCCGCCCTCCTGCGCGAGCGCCGGGACCGCCAGCGCGATTCCCAGCGCCGCCGCCGCGGCCAGAGTCACGAAACGTTTCATGATGGTCTCCGCCTCCTGCGGATCTATACGCAGCGGCGGGCGGGTTTGTTTCAGCGGCGCGGACCGCGCCGGACAAGCGTTGCGGTAATTAGCGCGCGGCGCGGCCCCATGCCTCGATCAGGCTTTCGAAAGCGCGCCGCAGCTCGGGGTCTTTGAGTTCGGGCAGTTCGATCGCATGGCGGGTCGGCCGCGGCACGGGGCGCAAGCGCGGCCGTTCGCGCCGGCTGAGCCGGCCCTGCACGAAGCGGATTTCGCGCACTGCGTCGTCGCCGAGCGCCTGCGCCAGCCGGCTCATGATCTGCGGCTTCATCAGGTTGAGCTCCTGAATCCACATCGCGCCCGAAACCTTGACGGTCGCGGTATGGAACTTGAAACCGGCGATCTCCGTGCGCCGCGCGATCGTCTCGCCCACCACCTCCGGCCATAGCCGCATCAGGCGGACGATTTCGAAATGGCCCTCGCGGTCGAGCCGCGACAGGATCTCCTGCAGCGGACCGCCGATCTGCTGCGGATATTTACGCCGGATCGGAGTCGCCATGCGCTTCACGATAGCGCTTCGCCGGCGCCGCCGCGACCGACCCGCGTAACGCGCCGGTCACGCCGATGAAACTTTATTCCCAGCCCGACCGCGCGGAAATCCGTTCGCCGCTCGGCGCTCGCCGGCCGCATCCCGATTCTCGCGCGAGGCGCGTCAAAGGTTCGTACGGGCCAGTAAACGCTTAATTTGAATATTAAAATTGCTAATTTTGATCCTGAAGATAAGCCAGCGGGATTCGCCCCGAGGAGTTTTCCCATGAAAGTTATCAACAACGTGATATAGTGTTATTAACAAGTTATTCTATACCACAGGTGGGGTTTCGAGCTTGACACATGTCCGCCCCGGGAATAATTCCGACCTGTCGGAATTGCGAAAGTGGCGGCGGCGGTCTTGAACCGGCGGCAATCAGTTTACCGAGCCAATCCGGTCCAGGACTCGTTGGGCGGGGGCGGTTGTTGGGGGAGAATTTAGTCATGGCGCAAAGTATCGAAAAACCTGAACGACACCTGATCGATAATTCGGCCAAGCCGCCCGAAGCCGCGCACAAGCGCGCCGCCGGCGTAGTGATCGAACGCTACTTCTCCCGGCCCGGCGTCGATCCGATGTCGCAGGTCGAATGGGACCTGCGCGCCGCCCTGATTGCCGGCGAGGACGGCCGCGTGGTCTTCGAGCAACGCGACGTCGAAGTCCCCCGCGCATGGTCGCAGACCGCGACCAACGTCGTCGTCTCGAAATATTTTCGCGGTCCGCTCGGCAGTCCGCGCCGCGAGACCAGCGTCCGCCAGTTGATCGCCCGCGTCGTCGACACGATCGCCACCTGGGGCGAGCGGCAGAACTATTTCGCCGGCGACGCCGCCGCGCGCGACACGTTCAAGGCCGAACTGACCCATCTGCTGATCAACCAGATGGTCTCGTTCAACAGCCCGGTATGGTTCAACGTCGGGATCGAGCCGCGCCCGCAATGCTCCGCCTGCTTCATCCTGAAGGTCGAGGACAATATGGACTCGATCCTGAACTGGTATCGCAACGAAGGGATGATCTTCAAAGGCGGCTCCGGCGCGGGCGTGAATCTCTCCGCGTTGCGCTCCTGCCGCGAGAAGCTCTCGGCCGGCGGCACGGCCTCCGGTCCGCTCTCGTTCATGAAGGCGGCCGACGCCTCGGCCGGCGTGATCAAGTCGGGCGGCAAGACCCGGCGCGCGGCCAAGATGGTCGTGCTCAACGCCGACCATCCCGATATCAAGGAATTCATCACCTGCAAGGTCGATGAGGAAAAGAAGGCGTGGGCGCTGATCGACGCCGGCTATGACGGCTCGCTCGACGGTCCCGCCTACGGCTCGGTGTTTTTCCAGAACGCCAACAATTCCGTCCGCGCGACCGACGAATTCATGCGCGCCGTGGTCGACGACGGCGTCTGGCGCACCCATTACGTCACCGACGGCGCCGTCGCCGAGGAATACCGCGCGCGCGATCTGATGCGCCTGATCGCCGAGGCGGCATGGGCCTGCGGCGACCCCGGGATGCAGTTCGACGACACCATCAACTCATGGCATACCTGCCCCAACTCCGGCCGCATCAACGCCTCGAACCCGTGCAGCGAGTACATGCATCTGGATAATTCCGCCTGCAATCTCGCTTCGCTCAACTTGCTCAAGTTCCTCGACGAGTCGGGCGCATTCGACGTGCGCGCCTTCCGCCACGCGGTCGACGTGATGATCACCGCGCAGGATATCGTGGTTGACAATTCCTCGTATCCGACCGACGAAATCGGGAAGAACGCGCACGCCTTCCGCGAACTCGGCCTCGGCTACGCCAATCTCGGCGCGACCCTGATGGCGCTCGGGATGCCCTACGATTCCGATCAGGGCCGCGCTTACGCCGGCGCGATCACCGCGCTGATGACGGGCGAGGCCTATCTGCAGTCGGCGCGGATCGCCGAGGCGATGGGGCCGTTCGCCGGCTATGCGCAAAATCGCGAGCCCACGCTGCGCGTGATCGAGCGCCATCGCAACTGCGCCCGCGAGCTCAAATCCGAATACGTCCCGCTCGACCTGCTGAGCGCCGCGCGCGAATCGTGGGACGACGCGCTGCGCCTCGGCCAGACGGCGGGATTGCGCAATTCGCAGGCGACGGTGATCGCGCCCACCGGCACCATCGCCTTCATGATGGATTGCGACACCACCGGCATCGAACCCGATATCGCGCTGATCAAATACAAGAAGCTGGTCGGCGGCGGGATGCTGAAAATCACCAACAACGCCGTGCCGCGCGCGCTCAAGCGGCTCGGCTACGATGCGAAGGAAGTCCAGGAAATCGTCGAATATCTCGACGAGCACGAAACGATCGAGGGCGCGCCGCATCTCGCCGACGCCCATCTCGCCGTCTTCGATTGCGCCTTCAAGCCGCGCGCCGGCTCGCGCACGATCCACTATCTGGGCCATCTCAAGATGATGGGCGCGGTGCAGCCGTTCATCTCCGGCGCGATCTCGAAGACGATCAACATGCCCGCCGACGTCACCGTCGACGAAGTCGCCGAGGCCTATATCACCGCGTGGCGGCTCGGCCTCAAGTCGGTCGCGATCTATCGCGACGGCTCCAAGCGCATCCAGCCGCTCAATATCGGCGCGAAGGAATCCGCCGGCGCGGCCGAGGCGACGCGCGCGGCGCAGGCGATCGCGGCGGCGCCCGCCGACGAATTCCGCCCGCATCGGCGCAAACTGTCCGACGAACGCAAATCGATCACCCACAAGTTCGATATCGCCGGCCATGAAGGCTACATCACGGTCGGGATGTACGAGGACGGCGCCCCGGGCGAAATCTTCGTCTCGATGTCCAAGCAGGGCTCGACCATCTCGGGCCTGATGGATTCGTTCGCGACCGCGATCTCCTACGCCCTGCAATACGGCGTGCCGCTGCAATTCCTGGTCGACAAGTTCGCCCATATGCGCTTCGAGCCGTCGGGCTTCACCAAGAATCCGCAGATTCCGTTCGCCAAGTCGATCGTCGATTACCTGTTCCGCTGGATGGCGTCGAAGTTTCTCGACGAGCAGGCGCGCCAGGAAGTCGGCGTGATCAGCCCGGCCGCCGCGGGCGCGGGCGAAGGCGCGCCGAAGATTCCAGCGATCGCGCCGGCCGCCCTCGGCAGGGTCGAGGGCAAGGACTCCGGGATCCGTCAGGCGTTCATCAATCAGGCCGACGCGCCGCCGTGTCCCGATTGCGGCAGCATCATGGTGCGCAACGGCGCCTGCTACAAATGCATGAACTGCGGCACGACCAGCGGATGCTCCTGAGGTAGGAGGACGAAGCGATGGGGCGGGAGGAGTTTGCCGACGGATCGATCCAGGCGCGCGCGATCCTCGAACGCTCGCGCGATTTCCTCGCGCTGCGCGGCCGCGGCCATCGGCTGGTTGGCGGTGCGACCCTGACCTGCGCCAGCGACCTGCCGTGGCAGATGCAGATGCGCTGCGCGCGTTGTCACGGCATCTTCTGGTTCGACAATCTGGCGTGGCGCGCCGGCGGCGCCGATCGCTGGCGGCTCAGTCGCGAGTCGCGCCCGGCGGTCGCGGCCGGATGCGCGCCTGTCGCGGCGGACTTGGCGTTCGCGGAGGGGCGGAAGGCCGCGTCGGCGGGCGGTCGCGGATAGGCGATTCGTAGGCGTGGCGGACGGGCGGCGGGGGGAGATGGCCCCGGAGAGGCGTGGCGGCGGACGGACGAATTTTTTGGCGGCGCGGCGGATGAGGGAGTTGGGCGGAAAGCTTCTCCGGGGTCGGATTTGATTTGAATGCGGGCGCGCGGCCCGTTTTCAGCCGGGGTTGCGGCGGGGCGGCGGATGCGGGGATGGCAGGGGGTCGGGAGTCTCTCCCGACCCCCTAATTACTGAATTGCCGATAAAGAACATGCGCGAACGCATCATCGATTTGTACAGTCGCGCCAAGGCCTTTAGCGAATCGAGCAACGCTAACTGGTGGAGCGGCGTGGACGATCGAGATCGGTTCATGACCGGATCCGGCAAAAAATCACGAGAAGCCTGGGTTCTGGGACGCTTTGCCGACGCCTACAACGCCAACTCGAGTCAGCGAATTATCTTTGCGGAGGAGCGAGAGCCACCGGATTTCGCTCTCTACGGCGAATTTGGCGAACCGCTAGGATTTGCCGAGATCACCGAATGGCTGGATCCCAAGCGAAAAAGAGACGACGAATATAAGTCGCCCCCACGCCGAAAAGTCATAGATGTACCGGATTGCGAGAAACGCAGAGCCGACGCAATCAAGAGATTGGAAGAGCAGCTAGGAAATAAGTTCGAAGCGGCGTGCGGATATCCCCAAGGCACCTCGTTGATCATCCACTTCAACGTGAACAACGTTCTGTGGTACGAATCTGATCCGCGCGACAGAGCCGAGTCTGATTCCGTAAGCGAGATCGTTTGGAAAATGCGAGACTCGATTCCCTCAACCGTCACCAAAATTTGGCTTTTGAGCCCCACTCGCGGGCCGGGATCGATAATCAATCAAATATATCCTGAGCGTTGCAGACACGAAGGCAACTGGCTGGCCGACGCAACAGATCCAGCGCGCTAACTCTTCTTCAGATCGAAGGTCCAACGTTAACGCCGTCTTTAGTCCGATCACACCAGCGTCGTGATGCGGTCCAGCGCTTCGTCCAGGCGCGAGGCGTCGCGGCCGCCGGCCTGCGCGAAATCCGGCCGTCCGCCGCCCGTGCCGCCGATGATCGGCGCGATCCGCTGGATAATCTCGCCCGCCTTGATCTTGCCCGTCAGGTCCGCCGTCACCGCGACGATCAGCGCCGCCTTGCCCTCGCCCAAATCCGAGCCGATTCCGACCACCGCCGAACCGTGCTTCTGGCGCATCCGGTCGGCCAGTTCGCGCAGCGCCTTGGCCTCGACTCCCTCGACCTTGCGCGTCACGATCTTGACGCCTTTCGCTTCGCGCACCTGCTCGGCTTCGCCCGCCGCTCCCGCGCCGGCGACCAGCTTTTGTTCGAGCGTGCGGAGTTTCTTCTCCAGCTCCTTCTCCCGCGCGACCAGCTTCTCCAGCCGATCGAGCGCGGCCGAATCGCGCGCGCCCAGACTCCGCCCCAGCTCGTCGAGAATTTTTTCGCGCCGACGAATAACTTCGAGCGCGCCCTGCCCGGTGAACGCTTCGATCCGGCGCACGCCCGCCGCGACTCCGCCTTCGCTCTCCAGTTTGAAGAAGCCGATATCGCCCGTGCGTCCGACGTGCGTCCCGCCGCACAGCTCGGTCGAAAAATCGCCCATCCGGACCACGCGCACGATATCCCCGTACTTGTCGCCGAAGAACGCCAGCGCGCCCGACTTGAGCGCTGAATCGTAGGCCATCTCCTCGATCGTGACGGCGGCGTTCTCGCGAATCCGCGCGTTGATCTCTTCCTCGATCGTCAAGAGGTCGCCTTCGCCGACCGGGCCGTTATGGCTGAAGTCGAAGCGCAGCCGCTCCGGCGCGACCATCGAACCCGCCTGATGGACCTCGCGGCCGACGATCTCGCGCAATGCGTAATGCAGGATGTGCGTGGCGGAATGATTCAGCATCGCCGCGTCCCGCCGCGTCCGATCGATCTTGAGTTTCACCCGCGCGCCCAGCGTGAAATCGCCCGCCGCGCCTTGCAGGATCCGCCCGAGGTGCAGAATCGCGCCGTCGTGCTTGCGCGTGTCGTCGATCTCGACGATCGCGCCCGCCGCGGTTTCGATCACGCCCCGGTCGCCGACTTGGCCGCCGCTTTCGGCGTAAAAGGGCGTCTCGGCGGCGACGATCGCGATCCGGCCTTCGCCGATCTCATTCGCTGCGAGGATTTCCGAGTCGACCTCGTAGCGACGCTCGCCGACGAAGCGCGATTTGATTCCGCCGCTGATAATAAGTTCGGGCGCGACTTCTTCCTTGCGCGCCGCGCGTCCGCGTTCGCGCTGCTCCTCCATCAGCCGGTTGAACTCTTCGACATCAACGGTGAAGCCGTCCTCGCGCAGAATGTCCTGCGTCAGGTCGAGCGGAAAACCGTAGGTATCGTGCAATTGGAACGCTACGTCGCCGGGGAATACGCTGCTCTTGATTGTACGCCGCCGCTCACGCCATTCGGCGAGAAGCTGCAGCCCGCGCTCGAGCGTCTCTGCGAAGCGTCGCGCCTCGGCGTGCGCCACGTCGTGGATTCGCAATTCGTTTTGCTTCAAATCCGGATAGGCCGCGCTCATCGCGCGGACCACCGACGCGCACGCGCGCGTCAGCAACAGCGCCATGCTGCGGCCGTTAGCCGGAACGCCTAGCTTGTGCGCGTGCCGGATCGCGCGACGCATCAGCCGGCGCAATACATATTCGCGATCCGTGTTGCCCGGCTGGATTCCATCAGCGATGAGAAAGCTAATCGCCCGCGCATGATCGGCGATCGCGCGAAATGAAATGTCCCATTCCGGCACGACGCTGTATTTTCGTTTCTGATTGATTTCGCCTACGACAAATTCGATCTCGGAAATAATCTTTTGAAACAGATCGATATCGTAATTGCCGAGCAGCTCGCCGGTCTCGAGGCTCTGCAGCACCGCCGCGACCCGCTCGAGTCCCGTTCCCGTATCGACATGCTTCATCGGCAGCGGTGTGAGTTTTCCCGCCGCGTCGCGATTGTACTGGATAAAAACGAGATTACCCAGTTCGATATAGCGCGCGCATCCGTCCACGTTCACGCCGCACTCAGTCGCCGGATGCGGACATTGTTTCGACGCTTCGACGCCGCGATCGATATGGA
>JAJXYM010000187.1 GCA_021780585.1 Deltaproteobacteria bacterium | reverse complement strand
AACGGATGCCCGGCAAGGATCCGCACCGCTTCGATTCCGGAATAGCCGGAAGCACCTAATACCGCTACCTTAACCCGGTCGTGCGAAGCCATCAGGGGTCCCGAGGCGCCTCCCAAAACTTTAATTGCGATTTAATCCAAGTATCACGAACGCCCGGCGCTCGCCATATGGCTCGCCCGATTCTTCAACAGGGGGCGGGCCGTGCGGCGGGAGCCGGGCGGGGCGATCACGGCGTTCGCCGGATCGCCGGACGAACGCCGCCACGCGCGCAGCGCGCGCTTTACCGCTTGGAGTACTGCGGACGCTTGCGGGCCTTGTGATGGCCGTACTTCTTGCGCTCGACCTCGCGCGGGTCGCGCGTGAGCATCCCGTTCTTGCGCAACGCCGGCCGCATCGCTTCGGAAACCGCGACCAGCGCGCGCGAGATGCCGTGACGCACCGCGTCGGCCTGCGCCGAAGAGCCGCCGCCGTTGACGCTGATGATCGCGTCGTACTGGCCGCGCGTCTCGGTAATCTCGAACGGCTCCAGTATCCGCATCCGGGCGGTGTCGCGCGGAAAGTAGTCCTCGAGCGAGCGATCGTTGACGGTTAGCGTCCCGGAGCCGGGGAGCAGGCGCACGCTCGCGACGGCGGTCTTGCGCCGGCCGGTCGTGCGAATCACGTTCTTCTTTTCTGGCATCGTAGTCGGGTGTCGCGCGATTTAGAGACTGATTGTGGTCGGCTGCTGCGCCAAATGCGGATGTTCGCCGCCGCGGTAGACTTTGAGCTTGGTGAACAGGCGCCGCCCCAGCCGATTCTTCGGCAGCATCCCATGCACCGCCATCTCGACCAGCCGTTCCGGACGGCTTTCGAGCAGCTTGCCGGCGGTGGTGGTGCGGATTCCGCCGGGAAATCCGGTATGGCGATGATAAATTTTGTCGGTGAGCTTGGCGCCCGTCAGCTTGACCTTGGCGGCGTTGATCACGACGACGAAATCGCCCGCGTCCTGATTGGGCGTGAAGTCCGGGCGATGCTTGCCGCGGAGCACGCTGGCGGCGCGCGCGGCGACGCGGCCGAGCGGCCGGCCCTCGGCGTCGATAAGAATCCAGCGGCGCTCCCGCAACGCGTTTTCGCGCGATACGCTCCTGGTCTGTTCGGTCAGCTTCAAGTTCCCTGCACCTGCCGGCTGCGCGAATCGCGCCGCCTGATCTGCAAGCGCGCGCTTCGCGGTCAAATTTGGTTGGCGGGGCCGATGGGATTTGAACCCACGACTTCCGACGTGACAGGCCGGCGTTCTAACCGGGCTGAACTACGACCCCGCCGAAACTGATATTTGTACACGGCGCGCCCCTTCGGCACAAGGGCGGTCGGCCAATTTTCCCGCGCCGCCCGTCCCATAACCGTCCCGGCGCGCGCCGCAATGATGCCGGAGGGGGGCTGTGCGGCGCAAGCGCACCGCGCTCCGCGGCTAGCGTCCGCGCAGCCCGAACACGTCGACCGAATTCTGCGTGCCGAAATAGACGCGCCCGTCCGCGACCATCGGAGTGGTGAATTTCACGGCCGGTCCGGCCATGTCGCGCGGACCTTCCATCCGGCTGTCGTACAACTCGTTGAGAGTCGCGGCGTCGTAGGCGTAAAGCGTTGCCGGTCCGTGTGACACGTACTGATCGATCTGCAGCGCCCATACGATGCCGTCGGCGCGGCCGTTGGCGGAAACCGACGGAACCACGCCGGGATAACCGAAGGGATCGCCGGCCGCCATTTCGCCATCGATCGAGATTTGTCCCTTGACCAGCGGAAAGGCGAGCAGCGGCCGATTTTGCGGTCCAAAATAGAACATATTATTGAAAAACGCGGCCGGCGTGTAGGTCATCCCGAGCAGACCCGGCACTTCCTGCACAATCTGCGAATCGTCGTCGGGGTTGTAATGGCCGAGGTTGTCGCGATCGAGCAGATAGATCGTGCCTTCCTTGCCGGCGACGAACAGCAGGTGCTTCGGGCCGGTCGGCTGGTTGGGCAGCACGATCGGGCCGCTGGGGCCGAAATCGAAATCGATCTTTTCGAGGTTGCGCTGATCGTATGGCGTGAAATAGTCCGCGACGCGAAATTGGCGGCGCCCATTGACCGTCGCCGGAGCGAGCTTGATGGCGCTGTCGCCGTAATCGCGGCCGCCGGTGTCGGCGTCGAACGTGCCGTTGCCGGCGGAGACGTAAATCGCGCCGGCGGCGTCCGCGGCCGGACCGTTGGCGCCCATCCAGATGCCGCCGTCGGCGCCGTCGGGCGTATTGTTGAAAACGTCAACCAGTTCAAGCGTGCGCGCGTCATAGCCGAGCACCCATCCGTGAAAGGGCGGCATGTCGCCATGCGAAGCGAAGGCGATATAGATCACGCCATTGATTTCCGCCAGAGCGGAGCGCTGGTTCTCGCGCAACGCGTTGAATGGTACGAAGCCGTTTTCGGTGGCGCCGTCGCCGCTGCCGTCAACCGCCGGCGCGATCAGCCGGGGCGAGCCGGGACGTTCCTGTCCGGTCGCGATATCGAGCGCGTGCAGGCGTTGCACGAAAATGCCCTGCTCGTCCGTTTTGACGACAACGTAGAGCGTCCCCGACGGATCGATTACCGGCGTGCTGGTGATGCCGACTTCAGGGATCAGATCGGGGCTCTCGGTCGCCTTCGACGGCACGGTGGTGACGCCGATTTCGGGCGCGATGAAGCTGCGCCGCCATAGCGGCGCCGGATCGCGCCCGTCCGCGTCGAAAGCATAGACGCTGGCGTGCTCGGTCGCGGCATAGACGACGTTATGCACGCCCTTGCCGGGAATCCGCACGTTCCGAACGTAGAGCGGCTGCGCATAGACGTAACCGTCGACCGGGAGACTCGCGATTTTGCCGAACGTCGCGGGATTGACGTTGGCCGGCTTAAGCGTCGTTTCGCCCGGATTAGCGCCCGTGCGGGCGTTATCGTAATGATAGGTGAAGACGCCGGAATAAATCTGCGTGGGCGCGGCGGATCGCCGCGTGACGGCGTGATGCGTGACGGCGCGTCGGATCGCGGCCGGGGCGCGCCTCGGCAAAAGAATCAGACAGCCAACCAAGGCGAGGCAGAGGCGAATCGGGGTAAGGCGCGCGCGGATATGCATCGGTCGGTTTTCTTATGATCAGTGATTACAGTGTTACGGGAACGATTCAACCGGTCGGATCGCGAGTGGAATCGTGATTGACGTTTCAGTGAGCGTCGCCGGATTAGGCCGGTGAGCGGGTTGAGCCATCACCGCGAGACGGAACGCGGACCGAGTCGATTCGGCGCGGCGCCGGCGCGGCGATGGCGCGCGATCGCGCCCGGATGGCTTGCGGCGGGATTGTGCGTCGGGGCGATTTTGACGCTCGGCTCGCCGCTTTTCTCCTACGTGCGCACGGGCGCGATAATCGAACCGATACTGCGCGCGATCGGGCCAGACACGAGCGCCAGCGCGATCGCGGGCTGGCACGTATTGATTCGCTGGAGTGCGCATTTCCTCGAATATGCCGCATTGTTCCTGGCGTTGTCGCTGGGGCCGATGCGCGGCCGTCCGCTGCTCGCCTTCGGCGCCTGTCTCGCGCTCGCCTCACTCGACGAGGGTCTTCAATTCATGACGATCTCACGCAGCGGAAAGATATCCGACGTGGCGCTGGATGCGAGCGGTCCGGCGGCGATGCTGGGGCTGGCGCTCCCGTACTGGGAGGGTTGCGCCTGGCGGCGGAAGCTTCCCGGCCAAGCCGCGCGCGATTAGCCGTCGCCGGCGCGCCCTGATCCCGGTCGGCGCTTGATATGGAACGGCGCTCTGTGGTGCAATCGCAAGTTGTCGCGTCGCGCGGTCGATTCGGATCCGGCGTCGCCGTCGCATCACGGAGAATATCATGGCCGATAATTTCAGGAGCAAGCTAATCACCGAGGGCGTGCAGCGCGCGCCGAACCGTTCGATGCTGCGCGCGGTCGGTTTTGGCGACAACGACTTCACGCGCCCGATTATCGGTATCGCCAACGCCTACAGCACGATCACGCCCTGCAACATGAGTCTGGACGGGCTGGCGCGCCGCGCTGAAGCCGCCGTCCGGAACGCGGGCGGGATGCCGCAGGTGTTTGGCACGATCACGGTCAGTGACGGAATCGCGATGGGCACCGAGGGCATGAAGTATTCGCTGGTGTCGCGCGAGGTGATTGCGGACTCGATCGAAACCGCGACCAACGGCCAATCGATGGACGGCGTGGTCACGATCGGCGGCTGCGACAAGAACATGCCCGGCGCAATGATCGCGATCGCGCGGATGAATATCCCGGCGATTTTCGTTTACGGCGGCACGATCAAGCCGGGCCATTACAATGGCCGCGACCTCACCATCGTCAGCGCCTTCGAGGCGGTTGGGCAGTTCAGCGCGCACACGATCGACGCCAAGGAATTGCTCGAAGTCGAGCGGCGCGCCTGTCCCGGCGCCGGGTCATGCGGCGGTATGTACACCGCCAACACGATGTCGTCGGCGATCGAGGCGATGGGCATGAGCCTGCCGTATTCCTCGACCATGTCGGCGATCGACGACGAGAAGGGCGAAAGCGCGGCAAAATCCGCCGCGGCCGTGGTGGCCGCGGTCCATCAGCGGCTCCTGCCGCGCCAGATCCTGACGCGCAAGGCGTTCGAGAACGCGATCGCGGTGGTGATGGCGGTAGGCGGCTCGACCAATGCGGTATTGCATCTGTTGGCGATCGCGCACGCCGCCGAAGTGCCCCTGACTATCGACGATTTCGAGGCCATCCGCCAGCGCGTGCCGGTGCTGTGCGACCTCAAGCCTTCGGGCCGTTACGTTGCGACCGATCTCCATCGCGTCGGCGGGATTCCGCAGGTGATGAAGATGCTGCTCAACCACGGCCTGCTGCATGGCGACGCGCTGACCATCACCGGCCGCACCATCGCGGAGACGCTGGCCGAGATTCCCGACGCGCCGCGCAAGGATCAGGACGTGATCCGGCAATGGGACGAGCCGCTCTATCCACAGGGCCATCTGGCGATTCTGCGCGGCAATCTCGCGACCGAGGGCGCGGTGGCCAAAATCACCGGCATCAAGCATCGTGAGATCACCGGACCGGCGCGCGTCTTCGAATGTGAAGAGGATTGCCTGACCGCAATTTTGGCCGGGAAGATCCAAAAGGGCGATGTGCTGGTGATTCGTTACGAGGGGCCGAAGGGCGGACCCGGGATGCGCGAGATGCTGTCGCCGACTTCGGCGATTATTGGCGCCGGTTTGGGCGATTCGGTCGGTCTAATCACGGACGGGCGCTTTTCCGGCGGCACCTACGGCCTGGTGGTCGGACACGTTGCGCCCGAGGCGCAGGTCGGCGGCCTGATCGCACTGGTGCGCGAAGGCGATTCGATCACGATCGACAGCGTCAAGCGCGTGCTGCAACTGAACGTGCCTGACGCGGAAATCGCGCGCCGACGCGCCGCGTGGCAGCCGCCCAAGCCACGCTATACCCGCGGCGTGCTGGCGAAGTACGCCGCGCAGGTCTCTTCCAGCAGCGTCGGCGCGGTTACCGACTGACGGCCGCGCGCCGCGCCGGCGGACGCTAGCAGGCGCGGCGCTTGAGCTGTTCGCGCACGAGGGTGTGGGCGACGCGCAACAGACCCTGCGCCTCCTCGTTCAGCGATAGATATTCGCTGGCCGTGGTGGCGCGCAGCGCCAGCCCCGTGTCGTTGCGCGTGAACACGATAATCTCCGCGCATCCCTTGCAGATGCTGACGACGTCGGCCGCGGGCCGGTTGCGGCCGGCGACGCGATCGGCCTCCGCCAACTGCAGGCCACAATTCGGACATCTGGTGAATGCGGACGCAAACCCGCCTAAGGAACTGGAAAAACCCCCGGACATTCCTGGCCCCTCCCTTTTCGGCGGCCGCCATCACCGCACCGCGCGCCCCATACATCATCAATCCGGATGGCGCCATGCCGGCGAAGCTGCCGCCAATTTGATTTAATCGAAGCCGGCCGGCTGATGGAAGCGATTGTCGATTGATTCGGTCGGGAAATAACGCCGTTCCGGTTATGGTCCGCCCACGGCGTGACTGGACCGATTCTGCTATAGAAACTGTGACGGAGGATGATCCGCCGTACGCCGCGCGTGCGACGAATGCTGGAGTGGGGCGATAAGACGTGAAGGCAGGCCAAAATTTTCACAATTTGTACAATCATGACTTTATTCGCGCCGCCGTCGCGATTCCGGCCGTGCGGGTCGCCGATCCCGCCTTCAACGCCGCGCGGACGATCGATCTGATGCGCGAGGCGGCCACGCGCAAGGCGCTGATCGTGCTGTTTCCAGAACTGGGATTGTCGGCCTACACCTGCGACGATCTGTTCCATCAGCGGCCCCTGCTCGACGGCTGCAAGGAGGGTCTCGCGCGGATTCTCGAAGCGTCGGCGGAACTGCCGATCGTTGCGGTGGTCGGGATGCCGCTGGCGGTGGACCATCTGCTGTTCAATTGCGCGATCGTGGTCAACCGCGGGCGAATTTTGGGCGTAGTGCCGAAGAGTTATCCGCCGAATTATCGCGAATTCTATGAATTGCGGCAGTTCCATCCGGGCCGCCACGCGACGCGCGCGGAAATCGACCTAGCGGGCGAGCGCGGCGTGGCCTTCGGCGCGAAACTGATCTTCGCCGCCGAGGATTTGCCCGAATTCGCGTTCCATATCGAGATTTGCGAGGACCTGTGGACCCCGATTCCGCCGTCGTCATACGCGGCGATGGCGGGCGCGACGGTGCTGCTGAACCTGTCGGCCTCGAATATCACCGTGGGCAAGGCGGACTATCGGCGCGAGCTGGTGACGGGCCAATCGGCGCGATGCCTCGCGGCGTATCTCTATTCGGCGGCGGGGAGCGGCGAATCGACCACCGATCTGGCCTGGGACGGCCATGCGCTGATTTGCGAAAACGGCAATATCGTCGCGGAATCAACGCGATTCCATTACGGCCCGCAACTGATCTGCTCGGAAATCGATCTGGAGCGGCTGGGGCAGGAGCGGATGCGGCAGACCAGCTTCGGCTACGCGGCGGCCGACGCGCGCGCGGCGACGGCCGAATTCCGCCGGATCGCATTTCGCGCCGAACCTCCGCGCGCAGGCGAGCTTGCGCTTGAACGCCGCTACGAACGGTTTCCTTACGTGCCGTCGGATCCGGCGCGCCGCGACGAACGCTGCGCCGAAGTCTACGAGATTCAGGTGCAGGGGCTGGCGACGCGCCTCAACGCGACCGGAATCGAGCGGTTGATGATCGGAATTTCCGGCGGGATCGATTCGACCCACGCGCTGCTGGTATGCGCGCAGGCGCTCGATCGTCTCGGCCTGCCGCGGCGTAATCTGCTGGCCTACACGATGCCCGGATTCGCCACCAGCGCGCGCACGCTGGCGCAGGCGCGCCGGCTGATGGCGGCGATCGAATGCGATCCGCACGAGCTCGATATCCGGCCGAGCGCGCTGCAGATGCTCAAGGACATCGGCCATCCCTACACCGACGGCCACGAGCAATATGACGTGACCTTCGAGAACGTGCAGGCGGGCGAGCGCACCAGCCATCTGTTCCGCCTCGCCAATCATCATCGGGCGCTGGTGGTCGGCACGGGAGATCTGAGCGAGCTGGCGCTGGGATGGTGCACCTATGGCGTCGGCGACCATATGTCGCATTACGCGATCAACGCGAGCGTGCCGAAGACGCTGATTCAGCATGTGATCCGATGGGTCGCGGAGAGCGAGCGCTTCGGCGCCGAGGCGAGCGCGACGCTGCGCGAAATTTTGGCGACAGAGATCAGCCCGGAGCTGGTGCCGGCGCGCGCGGGCGCGTCCGGTCCGGAACAATCGACGGAATCGATCGTCGGCCCCTACGAGTTGCAGGATTTCAATCTCTACTACACTCTGCGCTTCGGCTACCCGCCGCCGAAGATTGCGTTTCTGGCGTGGTCGGCATGGCGCGATCGGACGCGCGGCGCGTGGCCCGATATTCCCGCCGAGCGGCGCAATCAATACGACCTCGCCGCGATCAAGGGTCATCTGCGGACCTTCATCCACCGCTTTTTCAAGCTGAGCCAGTTCAAACGCAGCTGCATTCCGAACGCGCCCAAGGTCGGATCGGGCGGATCGCTCTCGCCGCGCGGCGATTATCGCGCGCCGAGCGACGGCGCGGCCGAAGCGTGGCTGGCCGAACTGGATTTGATCCCCGACGCCTGAAGGCGCGGCGCCCCCGCCGCAATTGCCTGATCGTCGCGTGACGCGCCAGGAGCGGCGGAGCTAACCGCCGGCGCGCGCCGCGTGGTCCCGATTGAGTTGCGCGATCGCCGCGGCGATCTGTTGCGACAGATCGCCGAGATCGGCGCTGAGCGCGCCCGCCGCCGCTTCCGTCGT
>JAJXYM010000088.1 GCA_021780585.1 Deltaproteobacteria bacterium | reverse complement strand
GCGGTGATAAGTGCGCGGGCGCGGCCGAGGTTCACATGGATGGTGGGTTTATCGACCATCCTCGTGCCGAGGATCGCGATCCGATTCCTGATATTCTGGGCGGTCTCGTCGAGCGACGCCTGAGCCACTCCCGTCGCCATCGCGCCGAGCCACATCACCGAGATCGCAACCCAATCTTCGCGATACCGATGATGAATCATCGGGTAGTCGCGCCGCCGAAAGAGCGCGCGGTACTTCGGGGGCAAGGGCACGACGCGTTCTGACGGCACGTCGACGCCCTCATAGTGGATATGATCGGTGGCAGACGCCCGCAGAGCGCTTCCGTCCCATGTTTCCTTGATCCGCACGTTCCGGCGCCGAAGGTCGACCAGCGTGAACTGCGGCGTCTCGACGCCGTCCTTTATAAAGACGACGCCGGCCCATTCCGCATATCGACCTCCGGAGCCGAACGCGGCAACCCCGGACAGAACCGTCTTGCCGGCCGCATCGCCCGCGGTCACTTTGGACGAGGCGCCAGCAGGGAAGCAGACCCATTCGCGCTTGCTGACAACATCGGCCAAAAAGGCGGCATGCGCGGGGCCAAGCAGTCCGGCGAAATGGTGAAAGACACACAGATGATTCCACAAGCACCACGCCGTCGAACCGCAACGCGGGGCGATCGCGCGGAGTTCATTTGCGATGGCGACGATGGATTCTTCGATGCCGGATATTTCGTGGGTGGCGGACATCCGCATGATGTCGTTCTTTTTGATTTCCGCAATGACGTCCGACGAGATCGAGCGTGTTCGATCGGCTTGTGAGGCCTGCTCCGCAATCTTCCGGAGTAGCGGCGCAATGTATTTTGGCTCGCCGCAAACCCGGCCTGTAGTGGAGAATCTGTGATCGTCGTCAGGCATCGTTCTTTCTCCGTATGCCATCGTTTCCACTCGCAATCAGTCCGCGATGCTGCTGTGATAGCCAGGCTTCAGCATAACAGCCAGGCGTTCATGTGCGACATGAGTTGTTTCCCGACGCCGCGCGAGCGTTTCCAGGAATATCACCGCCGGCGCACGTCGGATATCGAACAATTGATGCGGTTTGGCATGAAGGAAGACGCATTCAGCCGAGAGCTGGCTGAGTCCATCTCATCAACCTTCAACCGGCGTTGATAACGCTCTGGAGGGCTATCACCGCGCCTCAAGAATTGAACGCGCAAAGTCAGCGCTTTCCCTCGGAAGATCGGCATAGGATAGATATAGCAGATCATGGCAGTTCATAGGCTGCCGAGTTTCATCCATGCCACTTGCTTCGGCCTGTAAACTGGCGACATCGGCATCTCCCATTGGCAGACGCTTGAGAGCCGTCACCAAACATTTTCTGAACGCCGGACTCGTCCGCAATGCGGACCAAAAGCGGTTCGGAAGCTACGTCCTTGATACCGTCCGGTTCCACGATTCCCGCCTCGCGGAAGTGGTCTTGGTGGCGTTGACCTATCTTACAACCTATGTCGCCTTGTCGAAAACTTCTTTGCAGAGTGGCAACACCTGGTTCGTGCCCTCTCCAGGCGCCGGCTTTTCCATGGCCGGTTACTACTATGCATTAGTCGCTCTGCCGATCTTCCAATTCCTGATGTATCGGTGGGCATACAGGATGATTGTGTGGACAAGGTTTCTGTGGCAAGTCTCAAACTTTGACTTGTTGCTGACCCCGGCCCACCCCGATGGCGCAGGAGGCCTCGGTTTCCTTGGAAAAGGAACCATTCCTTTCGGGATCGTTCTGTTCGCGCTGAGCTCGGTGCTTTCGACCGCGATCGCGAGCAGAATTCTCTTCGGTGGCGCTGCGCTGGAGCAGTTCGAATACATTTACGCAGCCTTTGTCCTGCTTGCGTTGACGGTCTTCGCCGGCCCCTTGATGGTTTTCGCGCCCAAGCCGTTCCGTCTCAAACAGGATGGTCTGCTTCGGTATGGCGCGCTCGCCAGCCAGTATACGCAGGCATTCGACAGCAAGTGGGCGACACGCATCAATACTGCTCAAGAACCGCACAGCGGACATTCAGTCTCTGACCGATATGGGGAATAGCTATGGACTCGTGCGCAAGGTGCGCGTCATTCCGATTGAATTGACCGACTTCATCGGTATCGCATTGCTCAGTGTGCTCCCGGCGCTTCCCCTGGCCGCAACCGTTATGCCGGTGAGCGAAATACTAAAAGGAGTTCTTCGCCTTCTGGGATGAAAGCGGTCCTGCATACTCGGCTTTGAGCTTATCGCAGCGCGGTTGCGAACCAACTCGGAGTTAGGTTGCTGTTTCGTCGTTCGCTGCGCACACTCTTGAAGAGGGTCTTATAGTTGTGTTCGACCGGATTGGCATAACCAATGGCGTGGCCTCCAATCGCCTCCTCGAAATGATCGCTGCGGCGCAGATACACGGCTATCATCGCTGCGTCCCGGTCTTTGCATCGGACTCACCGCTCTGAGGAAGGCATGAGAGGGCGCCGGCTTTCTCCACCGAGACCGCCACGCCTGAGACCCGCTCCAGAACATTGGGATCATAAACCCGTCACCGTTGAACGAGTACTTCGCCCTCGGAAAGATCACGTCCCGCCTGAACGGATTTATCCAGGCGAATTATCGAGGGTTTAAGAAGATCGCCCGAGTCCAGGCGTCGAGCACAAATGACGGGCCAGAACCCGGATGTCACGGGAGCGCTGGACGTTTCGTTGCGATACTGGAATTGTTTCATCTTGACGAAATGTGAGGTAAGACCATTCCGACCATGAATACGCCGGATAAACACAAATTTACAATGGTCGACGCCGGCAGATTCGAGCCGGTTATGCGTTCGCGTGACCAGCGCCTCGCCGACGGCAACGCTTTGCGGAATACCGTGCCGCGTCAGAGTCACGCCGGCTGGAAACGGCCAGCCAAACGCCGCGATCCCATCGACATCCTGAAAGCGTCCAACCGGGATCGACTGCGAGAATTGGCGCCCGTACGCTACGGGCGCATGTTGCGCAGCCCTTTCACCTTTCTGCGCGGGTCATCCGGGTTGATGGCGTAATATCTGGCCACCACCCCGACCAACGGTATTCGGGTGCAGGCCTGTGGCGATTGCCACCTGCTCAATTTTGGCCTGTTTGCGACGCCCGAGCGCAATCTTATCTTTGACATCAACGATTTCGACGAAACCCTGCCCGCCCCGTGGGAGTGGGATGTCAAGCGCTTGGCCGTCAGTTTTGTGGTGGCCGCACGCGACAATCACCTCACTGACAGGCAAACCAAGGCTGCGACCGTCGAATGCGCGCGCGCGTACCGGGTACGCCTACGCGAATATTCCAAGATGAGTCCGCTGGAGGTTTGGTATGACCGCCTCGATGCGCAAACAATTGTCGATATGGCGCCCAATGCGAAAATAAGAAAGCTTCGAGAAGAGCTTGTCGCAAAGGCGCAGCAGCGCATCGGCGATTACCTGTACCCGAAGATCAGCGGCGAAGTCGGCGGGCGGCGGCGATTGATTGATCAACCGCCGGTGCTGTTTCATCATTCTGCAAAGGGGTTTGCCACAATCGTTCGTGACGCGCTGGCCGCCTACCGGACGAGCCTACCCGACGAACGCCGGGTGCTTTTTGACCGCTACCGCCTAGAGGACATCGCCGTCAAAGCGGTGGGCATTGGCAGCGTTGGCACGCGCTGTTTTGTCGGTCTGTTTTTCTCCGCCGAGAATAATCCCCTGCTCCTGCAGTTCAAGGAGGCGGGTCCCTCCGTGCTTGAGCCCTTTGCGGGCAAGAGCCTGTACGAGAATAACGGGCAACGCGTCGTTACCGGTCAGCGGCTGATGCAGTCCGCCAGCGATATCTTCTTGGGCTGGACGCATGCCCGCACGGGTCGACATTTCTATGTGCGTCAACTGCGGGACATGAAAATGTCCGCCCAAATCGACGGGGCGTCGGCCGCGCAATTTATGCTGTACGCCGAGTTGTGCGGTCGGACTCTGGCTCACGCCCACGCGAAGTCCGGGGATGCGGCGACGATCAGCGGCTACCTGGGCAAATCGGACGCCTTCGATCAGGCCATTGGCGCGTTCGCCCTGGCCTATGCGGACCAGAATGAGAAAGACCACGCTGCGCTGGTGGCCGCAGTGAAAGCCGGACGAATTAAAGCGGTGATAAAGGGGCCGGAAGCCGCATGAAGCGCATCGCCGGCCGCTTGCCCGGCCGAGCGCAAGTCGAGCTTATGCGTGGACGCCGCACCCATCATGCTCCCCATTGGCGCCATGACAGGCGGCGCATCTTTTAATCGGCCGCCGCCAAGTACATCCTCGCGCGGCAGAAGTCGACGCCGGTTTTGAGCCGGCTGACGAACGGCTTCGCGTGCGACATTATCCGACTCTGACGTCGCGCTGTGGCGCAGGCCATATCTGGCCGCTATGGCTTCGGCGCATCGCCGCGCTGCCGCAGGCCGCAGGCTGGCGGGTTAACAACGCCAAGCGGGCGCAGCGCATCCGGCGGCGTGAGAGGCTCGAAGGACTCGCCAAACAACCTAAACGCAGGCGGCTATGGCTCAACGACGCTTCATGCCTCCGCCTGCGGCTACAGTATCCCCCACCACGTGTGGGCCTACGATTTTGTGGCCGACCGTACGGTTGATGGGAGGCCACTGAAAATGCTCACGGTAATCGACGGGTTCAGCCGTCAGCGTCTGGCTATCACCGTCGCGCAGTTGCGTCGGCGGTCGAAGGGATCCACGGCCGGTTCGGCCCGCGGCATCCTGAGCGCCAAGCCGATTCCGAGATACCCGCCGCCACGCGCATGAACTCTGGCTGATCTGCTTAGAATGATCTCCAGATAATCCCTCGATCTCGGCAGCGAATCCCGCGCCGGCCGGAATCCGGTCGGTTTCGCTCGTAACCAACCTATGCCAATTTCGGCGCACTGATTCTCCTCCCGAAGCCTAGAAGGGGTTCGGGAGGAGGACTGCGCTGAATTGGGCTCGGATCTGAAACTAATCAAACTCTTTCGTCGAGCGCCGCTAGCGCATCACCGCGCTCAGGCCGCCGGGCGTCGCGTAACGCTCGATGTCGAGATAATTCGACGGCACGTTATCGTTGAGCAGGACATTATAGCCGTGGCCGTCCTTGGGTCCCTGGAACGTGGCATGGTGGTTTTGCAAATTCCACCAGTGCGCATACCACGCGCCACTCGAGTTTTGCGGCCCGATGCGCGGAATGTTGGTGACGATCGGTTGCAGTAACGCGACCTTCCAGAGTTGCATCTTGGGATCATACAGATCGAGCCACAGGGGGCCGAAGAACTGCTGATCGACGTAAATAATCCGCTTGCCATAACAATAGCCGGCCGCCTTCGCAGGCAGCTTGCGGAGATCCAGAACGTACGAATCGCGCAGCTCCCATTGACCCCATGAAGGTTTAGGCCAGCCCAGCGGCATGTCGTAATTGTCGGGAAAGGCGGCGCCGGCCGATTTAATGTCCATCTCGGAGAGAATCTTACGTGTGCCAATTAAGTTCGCGCTGAAGTCGGGAATCGTGCCGTCGAAGCCAAAACGGCCGTCGTCCGGCGTCATCTCGGTGCCCGAGCTTGAGCAGCGCGCGGCGGCCGACAGGCGTTGCGTCCGGCGCAGCGAGGGCACGAAGATAAAAACGTCCTCCGGCCGGCTCAGATCGGTGTACTCCATGGTCAGGGTCGTCGAGTAGCGCTGCTGTTCGGGCTCTTCGACCATGAACCAGGTTGTGTAGTACTTGCCCTCGGCGCCCGGGAAGCTGGATGGCGTGCCCGGATCGGTGTTGAAGGAGAGCTGGCGTGCGACCCACAGCCCCTTGATGCAACTGATGTTGCCGTAACCGTCGAGGGTGCAATTGAAGCCCGGATTATCGGGCGTGTTGACGACGATATGCGGCATGTAACGGTACCAGAAGTCCGCAAGGATCTTCCATCCGCGATGGGGTTCCGTGGGATCGGGAAACGGGATACCGCCCTGATATCCGCTTATCGTGAATCCGCCGTCCGGCAATTCCACAAGTTTTGTGGTCGCACCGTACTTTTCAGTGGCGGCAAGATATCCCGTCGGCAACGGGTGAATGACGGTCGGGCCAACCGTCATCGCCACGTCGTCGGGCATTTTCCATAATGATTGCCCCTCGAAGAGGGTCACCATTCCGTCCGGCATGAATTGCTGGTACTGGCGCCAATTCGTGGTGGTAATCACTGTTCCGAGCGGAATTGTTTGAGCCGCCGCATCCGTGGCCTGTCCACCATTGCCGCCGGTCGACAACGCGTTTGCTCCTGTGGGGGTGGGCGGTATCGCAGGGGCGTAAAGATCGGTGGTTCCGGCGGCGCCGGCCGATGGTTCGGCGAGAACCCTCAGGACAATCAGAACGAACGATACTAAAAACGGGCGCAAAAACGTCCTCATCACAAACCTTTCGCGAAGATGTTGAGCCGGAATTTCAGCGTGATCGACCCAAATTGGATTTACACGGATCGTGCCGACCGCATCTACTGCACTCATAAAGAATTCCGGCCTTCTCTAGCACGGGTGGGGATGAAGATGAAGGCGTTGACCTTGGCCCGAATTGGTCAAGGCGTTCGGCGACGAGCAACTCACCACCGGGCTGCTCCATACCTCGGCCCGCCACGCACATATCCTCACGCCCGCGGCGAGTGCTTCCGCGCCCACAAGCGTCAGGGTGAAAGCGACAACCCCTCCCCGCCGTCGCTGCCGGCGGGAAAAGGATGATTAAATCGGGGTCCCAGACCAGTTCGGCATTAACACGGGCGCCGAATAGGACCTTGCCCCAGTCCAATCCGGCGTCGTTCCGGGGGTCCAGACCAGGCAGTTCGCTCCGACCCTTGGTCAGTTTCTCACCGGCAGCAACATTGCGAAAAATATTTGGCGGCGGGCGTTCGTCGGAACGTCAATGGTTTCCCGGCGCTGCTCCGACCGCTTAATTGACCGAATTATCAAACTGCTTGACAATCTTATCAATCGGATGATACGCGCAACTGGATGGCTGGTCGTGGCTCTTCCGCGCGTCGGCGGGCGCATCCGCTGGACAAAGCTGAACGCCGTGCGTTGCTTCTTCAATGCGCGATCCGAGTGTTCGCGCGTCGCGGTATCGGCGCCGCCCGCCATGCTGAAATCGCCAGCAAAGCCAAGGTGTCAGTTCCGACCGTGTTCTTTTACTTCCCGACACGAAAGGCGCTCGTTAAGGCGGTGCTGGAAGAGGTGGCGCGTTTCTTTACCGAAATGGCGGAAACGGCGCACGCCAAACGCGGGCCCGCGCGTGAAATCATCCTTGAGCATCTGCGCGCCTTTGCTGATGGCGTTGACACGCATCCCGACCACACGCGCGTATTGCTGGATTGGAGTACGGCGCTTCGCGATGAAGTCTGGCCGCTCTTTTTGCGCTTCCAGGAAAAGGTTATCACTGAGATCACGCGATCAATTCGACGCTGGCGTATGGAAGCCGGCAGTGGTCGGGACTCCGAGGCCGAGGACGACGCTCGCGTGATAGCGGCGACGGGGTATGTGCTGGTCCAAATGAAAGTTGCAAGGCTGCCCAACTCACGGATCGAACGTTTTCTGCAAACTCTGGCGCGCGACACGCTCGGAGACGTCCCGGCGAGACCAGCTAATCGGGCTAATATATCAGAATTCAACGTGGCTATCGGATAGCCATGTACCTATTGATGGGGGGAATTGTCCATGAGTGATAGCACCGCCGCCTCGTCCTCTGTCAATGTGAATGAGATTCGTGCGCGTGTGGACCGGTTCGTGAAGGACAAACGGACGGCGGAGGCTCTAAAGCCCTGGTATCGCTATTTTTGCAAGCGCCCGACTTTCAATGATGAATACCTGCCCGCGTTTAACAATCCCAACGTGACGCTGATCGACGCCAGTGCGCATGGTGGAGTTGATCGCATCACTGAAAAGAGTCTGGTGTACGACGGAGTAGAGTACGAAGTCGATTGCATCATCATTGCCACTGGCTTCGAGGTCGGCGCCGCGTACACCCGCTGCGCGGGTTTTGAGATCTATGGATGGGGCGGCAAATCGCTGACCGAGCATTGGAGCGACGGTCTCAAAACGCTGCACTTCTACAGCTCTGGTTTCCCAAATTGCTTTCACATGGGGATTACGCAGGACGGTTTGACGCCCAACTTCCCGCATATGCTGGAAGAGCAGGCGCGGCATATAGCTGAAGTGATCCGGCGCGCGAAGCAAATGGAGGCGCGCAGCCTCGAACCGACGCCCGAGGCGGAAGCCGAATGGGTCAGAATAATCAGGGAGAAGAGCGGCATCAGTCGGAGGTTCCAGCAGGAATGTACGCCCGGGTACTACAACAATGAAGGTAAACCCGCTCCCGGCGTGGGCTTTCCGGGCGAGCAATACGGCGGCGGACCAC
>JAJXYM010000416.1 GCA_021780585.1 Deltaproteobacteria bacterium | reverse complement strand
GGCGTTGTTGACGAGGATGTCGAGGCCGCCGAATTCGCGTTCGCAGGCGTCGATGGCGGCGCGCCAATCGGCTCCGCGCGTCACGTCGAGGCGGACGGCGGCGGCGACTTTGGCGCCCGCTTTCGCGTTCAGTTCTTTGGCGAGATCGGCGGCCTGCGCCTCGAGCACGTCGCCGACCACGACCTTCGCGCCCTCGAGGACGAAGCGGCGCGCCTCGCAGGCGCCCTGGCCGCGCGCGCCTCCTGAAATCAACGCCACCTTGCTTTTCAATCGATCCATGATTTGAACTTTTCTCCCCGTCGATCTGGCGTGTGGCCGGCTTCCCGCGGGCGCGATCCGCCGCGCGCCGGTGCGCCTCGCCACCCATAGCAAGGGCGGACGCGAGGTGAAAGGCTTGCGGGCGCGCGCGGCGGCGTCGAAGATAGGCGGGGAGGTGACTCGATGTACAAGATCGTCGCGTTGTGGGGCGCGCCCAAACCGCAGGACGTGGAAGCGTTCGAGAAGTATTACGCCGAGACGCACGTGCCGCTCGCGCGCAAGGTCCCGCATCTCAAGCGTCTGGTCCTGACCCGCGTGGAAGGCGGACTTGAAGGCGCGCCCGCGCCGTTTTACCGGGTCGCGGAATTATTGTTCGACGATCCCGCCGCGCTGCATCGCGCGAGCGAGAGCCTCCAATGGCGCGCGATGCGCGCGGACGCCGGCAAGATGGTCGAGCGCTTCGGCGTCACGCTGCAGGCGGCGAGCGGCTGGGAACGCGATTAGGCCGCCCGCCGCGGATCAGCCGAGCAGTCGGCGCGACGCGATTGCGGCGCCGTCGCGGAGCGCGCGCAGTTTCTCCCAGACGATCTCGTCCGCGACCGGGGCGAGGCCGGCCGTGGTCTCGAAGCCGCAATCGGTCCCGGCCAGCACCCGGCGCGGATCGCCGACCGCGCGCGCCACGCGCACGATCCGATCGGCCACCGCCTCGGGATGCTCAACGTAGTTCGTCGTCGTGTCGATTACGCCGGCGACGATCGCCATCGCGCGGGGCGGGCGATGACGCTCGAAGCAGGCATACTCGTGCTCATGGCGGGGATTGCCCAGCGCGACCATCAGCGCGCCGACGCGGGCGCGGTACAACCGCGGCAGGATGGCGTCGAGCGGGACATCGTGGGTGTGCGGACCCTCGTAATTGCCCCAGCATACGTGGAGCCGGACGCGATCGGGCGCAATCCCCGCGAGCGCGTGATTGATGGCGTCGATCACCAAATCGACGAAGTTCAGAAAATCCTCGAGCGGCCGATTCGCATAGCTGACGTGACGCTCCATCGCGAGATCGGGCGCGTCGATTTGCAGGATGAAGCCGCGCTCGACGATCGTCCGGTATTCGACGCGCAAAGCTTCGCCGAGAGCCGCGACGTATTCGGCGATCGACGGATAGTGCTCGTTGAGCATCGCGGCGGCGATGATGCCGGGGGAAGGCGCGGTGAGGAAGGTTTCGACGAAGCCGGGCTTGAGTTCGTCGAGGAGTCGCGCGAACTCGTCGCATTCGCGATCGAGCGGGGCGCGGTCGACGTAATGCACCGCGCCGATCGCCTTGGGCGCGTGCAGCAAATCGACTTGCACGGCGTCCCGCGCCGGCCGCATCCGCGCGACGTAAGTGGGATAGGCCGCGAAGTCGGCAAAGACCGGACGATCACTCCGGCCGCCGAAACCGCTCATCCGATGGCGCACGTGGGTGAAGAAGCTTTCGCGGCCCTGCTCGCCGTTGTTGGCGACGTCGACGCCGCACCCGCGCTGCATCTCGATCGTCCGGCGGGTGGCGTCGCCGATCGCGCGTTCGAGCCCGGCCGCGTCGACCGCGATTCCGCGGCTCATCCGGCCGAACGTTTCGGCGAGCGCGGACGGCCGCGGCAGACTGCCCGCGTGCGTGGTCAGGATGCGTCGTTCGGAAAGCCGCATGGTTCGGTGATCCTTCGTTTCCGGCCGGTGGCGATTCGCGTTCGGCGCGAGAGGTTTCAGCGGTCGCCGCGATGGAGCACGCCGGCGCCTTCGAGCGCGCGCACCTGCGCTTCGGGAATTCCGAGGTAGTCGCGCAAAACGTCCGCGTTATGCTCGCCCAGCGTCGGCGCCTCGAGCGCAAGCTCGCCGGGAAATTCCGAGAAGCGCAGCGGAAAGCCCGGAATATCGAATTCGCCAAGGATCCGATCGCTGACGCGGCGCACCGTGCGGCGCGCGCGCAATTGCGGATGCTGGATCGCGCGTTCGACGCTCAGCACCGGGCCGATCGGCACGCGCGCGTCCTCCAGCGCCGCCATCGCGGCCTCGTCGCTGGGCTGCGCCTGGAGCCACGCTTCGATCGTCGGGATGATTTCGCCCGAGCGTTGCGCGCGCATCGCGCCGGTCTTCATCGTCGGCTCCTCCGCCCATTCGGGACGCCCGATCACGCGGCACAGCCGCGCCCATTGCTGATCGAGCGCGACGATAAAAACGTAACCCTCGCGGCTCTTGAATACTCCCCCGGGGCATATCAGGTAGTGATGCGGGCCGTTGCGCCGCGGCTTGATCGCGCCGCCGCTGGCGGTCAGGAGCTGCACGCTGAGGTCGTGGTAATGGAAATAGCTGTCGACCAGCGCCGAATCGAGATATTGGCCCCTGCCCGTGCGCTCGCGATGGAGCAGCGCCGCCAGCACCGCGCTCAGCGCGTGCACGCCGGTGCTCACGTCGCCCATCGCCATTGTGGTGAAAACCGGGGAGCCGTCGCGCTCGCCGGTCATGTCGATCACGCCCGCGTAGGCGGCGGCGATATGATCGTAACCCGGCTTATGCGCCATCGGACCGGTCTGTCCGAGCAGCGAAATCGAGCACATCACGACGCGCGGATTGATTTGGCGGACCGCTTCGTAATCGAAGCCGAGCCGCTTGATCACGCCGGGCGCGAAATTCTCGACCACCACGTCGACCTTCGCCACCAGCTCGCGCACCAGACGGCGGCCCTCGGGATGCCGCAGATCGACGCAGAGGCTTTTCTTGCCGCGGTTCTGCTGGACGAAATAGGCGCTGCGGCCGTCGCGCACGAACGGCAGATGGCGCGAATGGTCGCCGGCGGGAGCGAGTTCGACCTTGATGATTTCGGCGCCCATCTCGGCCATCATCCGCGTGACCGTCGGTCCCGCGACGAGCTGGCTGAAATCAAGGGCCTTGTAGCCGTCAAGCACGTGGCGTGGCGATGAATCGGGCATCGTGGTTCTTCCCCCAAATGGCGGTTCGCGCGGTCGCGACCGTTCCGATTGCTTGAACCCTTTGCTGTCGCGCGTCAACCCCGCCGGATGCGCGACCGGGTCTCGGGCGATGCGGCCGGCGGCGAAACGTGGCAAGCGTCGGAGCGATGAAGTTCGGCTTGTTCGGCGTCAATATGCGGCCGTGCGTGACGCCCGAGGCGATCGCCGCGGTGGCGCGCGCGGCCGAATCGGCGGGTTTCGAGAGCATGTGGGGCGGCGAGCATCTGGCGCTGGCCGATCCGCAAACGCCCGCCTCGCCGATTCCGCCGCGGGTCGAATTCGTCGATCTGGTGGCCGCGATCGCCTTCGCGGGAGCGCATACGCGCACGCTGCGTTTCGCCACGGGAATCCTCCTGATCACGCTGCGCAATCCGGTGATTCTGGCGAAGCAGGCCGCGTCGCTCGACGCGCTCACGGGCGGGCGGTTCATGTTGGGAGTCGGGATCGGCAATCTGGCGTTCGAGTTCGCCGCGGTAGGCGCGCCGTTCGACCATAAGGGGCGGCGCGCCGAGGAGGCGATCGCCGCGATGCGCGCGTTGTGGGCGGGCGAGCGGGCGGGGTTTCGCGGGCGCTGGAGCTCGTTCGCCGCCGTGCGCGCGGAGCCGCGTCCGCGCGCGCGAATGCCCATCGTATGGGGCGGAAAATCGACCTACGCCTTCGATCGCGCGGCGCGCTCGGGCGACGGATGGTTCGGCTATGCGCTCGATCTCGACGCGACGCAACGGTGTATCGAGGGCCTCCGCGCGGCCTGCGCGAAAATTGGCCGGCCGCCAGGCGAAATCGAAATCAGCGTCACGCCAAAAGCCGAACTTGATCGCGACCTCGCGCGCCGCTACGCCGATCTGGGGGTGGCGCGGCTCGTCCTGCCGCCGCGCGGACGCGATAGCGCGGAGGCGCTCCGCGCTATCGCGGCGGCCGAACGCCAATTGATCGGCCGCGTGTGAGCGACCCGCCGAAGCCCGCGCGATCGGCCCCCGGCGCGCTCAGCGCATGATCAGGTTGAGGCCGGGCGGCGTCGTGAAGCGGGTCAGGTCCTGGAAACTCTCGGGCGCTTCGCTGTTGACGTAAAAGTCGTGGCCGGGAACCGGATCGATAAAAAAGCTCGCGTGCTGATTTTGCACGTCCCAGAACGCCCATACCAGTGATCCAGACGCATTGACCGGTCCGATCCCGGGCACGTCGACGGTGCGCAGGAACAGCGCGAGCACCCGCCACAGGCGCTGGTTCGAATCGTAAAGATCTTCCCACAGCGGCGCGTAGGTCGCCTTATCGACGTACATCACGCGCTTGCCGTAGCAGTATCCTTGGGCGCGCGCGGCGATCTTGCTCACGCTGATCACGTATACGTCGCGCATCTGCCATTTGCCCCATGACGGTTTGGGCCATCCGAGCGGCATGTCGAAGGCGCCCGGAAAGCCGGCTTGCGGCAGCGTGTAGTCGAGCATCGCGAGGATTTTCTTTTCGCCCAGAACTTCGACTTTCGCCTCGGTGATATTCGAATTGTAGCCGAAGCGGTAATCCTCGTCGGTCGAGTCCGTGCCCTGGTTCGGACTGCATCGCGCGGCGGTCGAAAGCGGCTGAAAGCGGCGCAGCGACGGCAGGAAAAGATAGGTGTCCTCGGGTTTGGTCGGATCCGTATGGGAGATCGTCAGGGTCGCGGTGTAGCGGCTCTGTTCGGGTTCGAGCACCATGAACCATTCGCTGGAGAATTTGCCCTCGGCGCCGGGAAAGGTGGCGGGCGTTTGCGGATCGGTATTGAACGAAAGCTGGCGCGTGACGATCTGCGCCGATTTGCAATTGACGCTGCCGCCGCCGGTCACGCCGCATCCGTGCGCGAACGTGTCAACGATTAGATGCGGCATGTAGCGGTACCAGAGATTCGCCAGGATCTTCCAGCCCTTGTGCGGTTCGGCGGGATGCGGAAACGGTTGGCCGCCCTGATAATTCTCGAGCGTCAGGCCGCCGTCAGGCAGCTCGACGATCTTGACCTGCCCGGCGTATTTTTCGGTCGCTTCGAGATAGGTTTTGGGCAGCGGATGAATAATTGTGGGACCGACGTCCATGCGCGCGTCGGCCGGCATCTTCCATGGAAAGCCGCCGGCGAAAAACCCGACCATTCCGTCCGGCATGAAATCCTTGTATTGCGTCCAGTTCTCCGGCGTGATCGTAGTCCCGGGCGGTATCGACGCGGCCGCGGCGGGCGGTTGAATCGTCACCGGATCCGCCGCCGCGGCGGCGCCTGATGCGCCCGCCGGCGCCTGCGCGCGCGCCCGACCCGCGCCGGCGGTCAGCGCCATCGCGATCGAAAACGCCAGCGCCATCGCGAATCGAAAACGCCGGGATAAAACTTCGCCCATCATGCACTCCCCCGAAAAAATGCCGTTCGCCGCGTCGCGATCCGCCGCGCGGTCCGGACCGCGCCTGAAGCCGCATCGGTCTTGAGGCGTGAACTGCCGTGGACAACGAACAGCTACGTGAGGTCCGCGCCGAATGGCGGCGTCCGCGCGCGAGCGCCACGCCCGTCGCATCCGCCCTCAGCGCGAGCGATAGTTGATCAATCCGGCGTAATCCACAAGCGCGCCGCGACTTCCCTATGCGCGAAACGCCGCGCCCAAGCCCGCGCCGGATGGGTTCAGCGCGCCGGAGCGAGAGTCCGCGCGAACGGTCGCGGCTTAGGCGCTTGCGGCCGGACGCGGAGCCGGAACGATTTCCAGCGCGAGCTTGTCGGCGCCGCGAATCACCGTCAGTTCCGAACGCGTGCCGACGCGATCGCCCGTCAGCATCCGTTGCAGATCGTCGATTCCGCCGATGGGAGTTCCCGCGAAGCCCACGATCACGTCGTTGCGGGCGACGCCGGCGCGCTCCGCCGGACTGCCCCGCTCGACCGACGCCGCCATCACGCCGCTATGGGTCCGCAGGCTGTGGAAGCGCACCAGCCGGCGCGGCAGCGGCACGTCCTGGCCGGCCATCCCGATCCAGGCGCGCTCGACCCGCCCATTGCGCATCAGTTGCGCCGCGACCAGCTTGGCGGTGTTGATCGCGATCGCGAAGCATAGCCCCTGCGCGGGCAGAATCGTCGCGGTGTTGACGCCGATCACCTCGGCGCGCGAACTCGCCAGCGGCCCGCCCGAATTTCCCGGATTGAGCGCCGCGTCGGTCTGCACGACGTTGTCGATCAGCCGCCCCGATTGCGACCGCAGCGACCGGCCGAGCGCGCTTACCACGCCGGCCGTGACCGAGTACTGGAAGCCGAAGGGATTGCCGATCGCGATCGCGAGCTGGCCGACCCGGATCCGTTGCGAATCGCCGAGCGTCGCCGCCGTCAGATCGTTGCCGCCAATCCGAATCACCGCGAGGTCGGTGTCCGGATCGTCGCCGATCAGCTCCGCGCGCATCCGCCGCCCGTCGTTGAGCGCGACGTCGATCCGTCCCGCGCCGTGCACGACGTGGCTGTTGGTCAGGACGTAGCCGTCGGGCGTGAAGATAAAGCCCGAGCCGGTCGCGTGCGGCGGGGACCGCATCGCGCGCGAGGCGGAGTCGCGCCCGTCGGCGGCGGACGATCCGCGCCGCGAAACCTCGATATAGACCACCGCCGGACTGATCGCGTCGGCGGCATGGATCACCGCGCGCGAATAGGCGTCGAACAGCTCCGCCTCGGCGGCGTTATCGGCCGCGCCGGCGGCGTCGCGTGCGCCGGAGGAGCCGGACAGGACGCGCATTTTTGGTTTCGTCATGAAACTCTCCCGTCCTTAAAGCATAATCATCGCGACCCGTCCGCGCCGTCCGACCCGCGCGCCGCGCGCATTCCGCGTAACGCGCGATTCCCGCCGGAATTTTGCCGGGATCCTTCCGCGATCGCTCCTTGACATCCGATTTTAGGCCGCGGCTGCGCCGCGCGCCACGCGCCCCGCCGCGGCCGCCGCTTGCCGAACCGCGTCCAATTCCGCTACCACCTCCGATCGGTCACGCGATCACGCGGCGCGCCGCGCGCGTCCGCCCGTGCAAAGGAGCCGTTATGGCCGTGGCGAAAATCGATCCGCCCTTTCGCGCCGAACACGTCGGCAGTCTGCTGCGGCCGCATGAGCTGGCCGTCGCCTTCAAGGATCGCGCGCGCGGGGCGATCGCGCCCGCCGCTTTTCGTGACCTCGAGGACCGCCTGATCCGCGACGCCATCCGGATGCAGGAGGAGGTCGGCCTGCAGTCGATCACCGACGGCGAATTGCGGCGCGGCTCGTGGGCCTACGGCTTCGTCGACGCGCTCGACGGTTTCGTCAACCGCCCCTCGCCGTGGCCGTTCCACGACGACGCGGGCAACTCCTATCCGATCGAAACCTGCTATGCCGCCGGCAAGCTGCGCCGCGCCCGCGGCATCGCCACGCCCGAGTTCGAGTTCGTGCGCGCACACACCACGCGCACGCCCAAGGTCACGATTCCGGCGCCCAGCTTCATGCATTTCTTCCAGGCCGGCCACGTCGCCGATCCCGCCGTCTATCCCGACCCCGAGGAGTTCTGGGAAGACCTGCTGCGCATCTATGAAGAGGAGATCGCCGCGCTCGGCCACGCCGGCGCGACCTGGCTGCAAATCGACGAAGTGCCGCAGGCGATGCTCTGCGATCCGAATATCCGCGCACAGACCCGCGCCTTCGGCGAAGACCCCGATCGCCTGACGCAAAAATATATCGACGCCGTCAATCGCATCCTGAAGGCCCGCCCCGCCGCGATGACGGTCGGGATGCATATGTGCCGGGGGAATTTCCGTTCGCGATGGCTCGCGGCGGGCGGCTATGACGCGGTCGCCGAGCGCCTGTTCAACGAAGTCGAAGTGGACGGCTTCTTCCTCGAATACGACTCCGAACGCGCCGGCGGCTTCGCGCCGCTGCGCTTTATGCCGCGCCATAAGTTCGCCGTCCTTGGGATCGTAAGCACCAAAACCCCCGTGCTCGAGGATCGCGACGCGCTGCGCCGCCGCGTCGACGAAGCGGCGCGCTTTCTGCCACTCGAGCGGCTCGCGATCAGTCCGCAATGCGGATTCGCCAGCACCGCCGGCGGCAATCAGCTTTCGCCCGCCGACCAGCGCGCCAAGCTCCGCCTGGTGGTCGAGACCGCCGCCGAAATCTGGCGCTGATTCGCTCCCGCCGCG
>JAJXYM010000294.1 GCA_021780585.1 Deltaproteobacteria bacterium | reverse complement strand
CAGATGCATCGTGACGCGTCCCTCGCCGCCGTCCGCCATCCGCACCCGCGCGTCCTCGACCGCGACGACCTGCGCCGGATCGAACAGCCGCATCCCATAGATCAACGTGCCCCGCTTCGCCGCGCCTTTGACCAGCTTGAGCCTGCCGCGCGCCATCCGCTCCTCCGTTCGCCTCGAAAGTTCAACCGTTCGCGTTATATCACGGCGGCGGAAATCATGCGGCGACGCACGCTCGCGGGCGGCGCCGCGCCCATCCGCAATCCGGGCATGATTGACAAGCTCCGCCGCCGCCAAGGAAAATTCTTGTGATGAGCGCGAAGTTCCGATTTGCCCGATCGGCCATAATCGCGGTCGCCGTCGTGGCGGTCAGCGGATGCGGCCTGTTTTATGACGCCGGCGCCAGAATCAAGACCGGCCACATGTCCGATAAGCTCAAGCCCGGCGAAACCGCCCTGCAAATCCATCGCGAATGGGGCGAACCGGATTTACGCCGGGACGTCGGGGCCAAGGAGGAAATCTGGAGCTACGCGCGTAGCCCCAACACCAACGACATCACCGCAACGCTGTTCTATACGTCGACCAAACCCGGCGACGAGAGCAAATTCCTCGATTTGAAGTTTATCGACGGCACGCTCGTCTCGTGGAACGATGCCGTGCATACGATGCCGGCCAAACAGGGCGCCGGCTTCAGCTATGGCTTGGGACCGGGCGCGACAAATTCGCCCCTTATCAAATATTAGCCAGAACGAGCTATACTGGAACGGCTTATTGCAACGCATGCAGACCGTCGTGTTTAATTGGATCAGTATGCTGGGGCGCGACGATTTATTCACCGCGGACCGGCGGCGGAATTTCTTTTCGTCCGCCCGGGCGCGCGCCCGGCGCGGGAAGGCCGATTGATGGCGACCGCCCGCAAATCCTTCGAGACCATCCTGCTCGATCGCTCCTGGGTCTCCGAACAGGACATCGAAAAGGCCCGCCAGCGCAAAAAACCGGGGCAGGAACTGGCCGACGTGCTGGTCGATATGGGCGCGATCGAGCCGCAGCGACTCGCCCGCGCGCTCGCCCAGGAATACGGGTTGCCCTTTCAGGCGCATATCGATCCGGCCACGCTCGATAACGAGCTGGTCGCGCGCATCCCGATCAATTACGCCAAGAAAAACCGCCTGTTGCCGCTCGGCGCCGACAATGACGCGGTCACGGTCGCGATCGTCGATCCCGCCAACTACGAGCCGCTCGACGATCTCCACGTGCTCTTCGGCCGGCCGATCCTGGCGGTGGTCGCGCCCGCCGAAGTAATCACCGAGGCGATCAACCGCGCCTACGATCAGGCCGCGACCACCACCGCCCATGATTTGATGATCGATCTCGACGAGGAAGGGCTGAATTCGGTCGCCAGCGAACTCGCCTCCGAACCGCGCGACCTGCTCGAAGCCGACGACGCCGCGCCGATTATCAGGCTGGTCAACGGACTCTTGTCGCAGGCGGTCAAGGACCGCGCCAGCGATATTCACGTCGAAGTCTTCGAAAGCGATCTGGTCGTGCGGTTCCGCGTCGATGGGATGCTCTACGACGTGCTCTCGCCGCCCAAGCGCTTCCACGCCGCGATCGCCTCGCGGATCAAGGTGATGTCCGGCCTGAATATCGCCGAAAAGCGCCTGCCCCAGGACGGACGGATCCGGCTCAGAATCGCCGGGCGCGATATCGATATCCGCGTCTCGACCATCCCGACCGCCTTCGGCGAACGGATCGTCCTGCGCCTGCTCGATCGGGCGCAAGCGCTGGTTGATATCAATCTCGACCGATTGGGTTTTTCCGGCGATAACCTGCACAAGATCGATCGGCTGATTCGCCAGAGCCACGGCATCATTCTGGCCACCGGCCCGACCGGCTCGGGCAAATCGACCACGCTGTACGCCTGCCTGAGCCGCATCAACTCGCCCGAAAAAAATATCATCACGATCGAGGATCCGATCGAATACCAGTTGCGCGGCGTCGGCCAGATGCAGGTGAATCCGAAGATCGAGTTGACCTTCGCCAGCGGCCTGCGCTCGATCCTGCGCCAGGACCCCGACGTGATCATGGTCGGCGAAATCCGCGACGGCGAAACCGCCGAAATCGCGATTCAGGCCGCTCTCACCGGCCATCTGGTGTTCTCCACCCTGCACACCAACGACTCCTTCGGCGCGCTCACCCGACTCGTCGATATGGGGATTGAGCCGTTCCTGGTCTCGTCGTCGGTGCTGGCGGTGCTGGCGCAGCGCCTGCTCCGGATGATCTGCCAGACTTGCCGCCAGCCCTACACCCCCACCGAACTCGAGCTCGCGCGGGTCGGACTGGGCGGAATCCGCCTTGAACAGCCAATCTACAAGCCGGGGGGATGCCGCGCCTGCCGCAACACCGGCTATCGCGGCCGTACCGCGATCACCGAGTTGATGGTGATGGACGACGAAATCCGCGCGCTGGTGATGCAAAAGGCCGACGGCTCGATGATCCGGCGCGCCTGCACCGCCAAGGGCATGAAGCTCCTGCGTCAGGACGGCGCGGAGCGCGTGCTCGAAGGCCGCACCACGATCGAAGAGCTGCTGCGCGTCACCCACGAAGATATCGAATGACGTTCCGCGCCCGCTAACGGAATCGACGCGCTGATGCCGGTTTTTGCCTATCGCGGCCTGGCCGCCAACGGACGCTCCGTGGCCGGCGTGATCGACGCCGACAGCGCCCGCGCCGCGCGCGGCAAATTGCGCGAAATCGGCGTCTTCCCCATCGACCTCGCCGAAGAGGCCGGCCGCGCCCGCGGCGGCCGCTCGCTGCGTTCCCTGATGCCGGCGATGCGCCGGCGAATCCCGCCGACCGAACTCGCCCTGATGACGCGCCAGCTCGGCGCGCTGCTCGGCGCCGGCGTCCAACTGGTCGAGGCGCTCGGCGCGCTCTCCGAACAGTCCACCCGTCCCGCCGTGCGCAAGATGCTCTCGCAGGTGCGCGAGGCGGTCCGCGAAGGCGCCTCGCTGGCCGACTCGCTCACCGCCCATCCCGAGATCTTCTCCGACCTGTACGTCGGGATGGTGCGGGCGGGCGAGGCCGCCGGCGCGCTCGAAGCCGTGCTTGAACGGCTCGCCGAATACAGCGAACGCCAGGCCGAGTTCGTCGCCAAGGTGCGCGGCGCGCTCACCTATCCGATTATCATGATGTGCGTCGGCCTCGCGATCATGGGCTTTCTGGTCAGCTACGTCGTGCCGCAGATCGCCACGATCTTCCAGCAGCAGCATGCGGCGCTGCCGGCGATGACGCGGATGCTGATTTCGCTGTCGAATTTCCTGACCGGCTACTGGTGGCTGCTGCTGCTCGCGATCATCGGCCTGATCGGCGGCGTCTCCGCCGCGCTCGCGACCAGAACCGGCCGGCGCTTTTACGATACCTGGCTGCTCAAGCTGCCCTATCTCGGCCCCACCGTCGTGCGCGTGATCTGCGCGCGCTTCGCCCGCACGCTCGCGACCCTGCTCGCCAGCGGCGTGCAACTGCTGCCCGCGCTCCAGGCCGTGCGCCGCGTCGTCACCAACGGCCTGCTCGCCGACGCGATCGATCAGAGCCGCGAGGAAATCCGCGAGGGCCACGGGATGGGCCAGACCCTGGCCCGCAGCGGCCTGTTTCCCCCCCTGCTCAGCGAAATGATAAAAGTCGGCGAACGCTCCGGCGAACTCGAACGGATGCTCGAGCGGGTCGCCGACAACTATGAGCGCGAAGTCGAAAACTCGCTGCGCCAGATGACCACGATGATCGAACCGCTAATGACGCTGGTGATGGCGGGGCTGATTCTGTTCATGATGCTCGCGGTGCTGTTGCCGATCTTCCAGCTCAATCAGCTTATGCAATGAGGGACTGCTGACGATGCTGCCCGAGACGCGGAGAAATTCCTGGCGCGCGCGCCTGGCCCAAGCCCAGGAAGGCTTCACCCTGATCGAACTCATGGTGGTCATCCTGATTATCGGCCTGCTCGCGACGATCGTCGTCCAGAACCTGCGCGGAGCCACCGACAAGGCCAAGCGAATCAAGGCCGAAGCCGATATCTCCGCCTTCAAAACCGCGCTCGACCGCTACTATCTCGACAACGGCTCCTATCCGACCACCGATCAGGGGCTGGCCGCGCTGGTTTCGGCGCCGACCGCCGGCCGGATTCCGTCCGATTATCCCGAGGGCGGCTATATCGAAAAAATTCCCTCCGATCCCTGGAACAATCCTTATTTTTACTCGAGTGACGGCAACAGCTACGTGCTGAAATCGTTCGGCGCCGACGGAGTCGAGGGCGGTACCGGCAAAAACGCCGATATCGACGGCAGCAGCAGCTCGTAGCCGCGCCGGCGTATCGCGCGCCGGCCGGCGCCGGTTTTATCGATGGCGACCTTCAACTCGTATCGGGACGCTTCGCTCGCCCGCTCCGCGGATGAATTCGCCGCTCCGACCGCCGTCCAATCTCGCATGAACCGCGCCGCGCCAATCCGGACAAATTGCGCCTGGCGGCGTGGTTTCACCCTGCTGGAACTGGCCGTCGTGATGTTCCTGATGGGGCTGATCATGATGATCGCCCTGCCCTATTTCGGCAGCCTCAAGCCGGCCCAGATGCGCAGCGAGTCGCGCCGCCTCGCCAGTCGCGCCAACTATCTCTACCAGGAGGCGGGCGCGCAAAAAGTCCTGATCCGCCTCACCTTCGACCTCGACCACAACGGCTACTTCGTCACCCGGCTCGATCCCTTCGCCTTGCGCCCGGTCTTCATGCCCGAGGGCGGACCGGCCGGGGTGCGCGTGCTGATGCCGGTCGGAATCCGGATTCGCGACGTTTGGGTCGAAGGTATCGGCGCGGTCAAGCGCGGCCAGATAAGCACGCAGTTCTATCCGAGCGGCTACGTCGACGCGACCGTGCTCCATCTGGCGGACGACCACGGCGAGGTCTTTACGATCGCCTTCGATCCCTTCACCGGCCACGTCTCGATCAGCAATCGCGACCTGGCGCCGCCGCGCCGCGGAGCCTTCGGATGACCCGCGCGCGCAAATCGGCCGACCGCGGCTTCACCCTGCTCGAAGTGATGATCGCGGTCGCCTTCGTCGGTATCGCGATGCTCGCGTTGCTGTCGCTGCATAACAGCAATCTCGAATCGGTCATGCGCGGCGAGCAACTGAGCCGCGCGGCGATGCTCGCGCAGGCGCTGATGACCCGCGCGGAGGCCGAACGCTTTCCCGATCTCGGCGTTACCCAGGGCGATTTCAGCCGGCTCTACCCCGGCCAGTTCCCCGATTTCCGTTTCCGCCAGGAAGTCGATCCGTCGCCGCTGTTTCCCGATATCCGGCGGGTCGAGGTGGATATCCTCTACGGCCCGCGGCAGAGCCGGAAATTCGCTCTGGTCGAATTCATGCACAATCCGAATCCGCCGCCGATTCCGGCGCTCAACAATCCCGCCGCCGGCGATCAGGGCGCCAACGACGACGCCGAGTCGCAGGGCTATTGACGCCGATGCGCCGCCGCCGATCCATCTCGTTCCCGCGCTCCGTGATGCGCGCCACGCGCGGCTTCACGCTGCTCGAACTGATGGTCGCGATCGCCATTCTCGGCCTGGTCATGACGATGGTCGCGGAGTCGTTCCATGCCGTCGCTTCCAGCAAAGTCCATGCGGAAGACCGCCTCGCGATCGATCAATCCGCCCGCCTCGTGATGTTCCAGCTCGGCAACGAGTTGCGCGGAGCCGTCCAGACGCCCTTCACGCCCAGCCGTGTGATGCTGCTCGGACAGGCCCGCCAGCAGAACTTTCAGCCGATGGACGCGATCACCTTCTCGACCCTCGACCCCGGCCATAGCCGTTATATCGAAGGCTTCGGTCCCGAGGTGACGATCGCCTATACCTCCGCGCCCAATCCCAACCATCGCGGCTGGTACCTGCTGGAGCGCACGCAGTTTTCGAGCCTGCTCACCAGCCCGCCCACCGGCCAGGCCGCGAACACGGTGGTCGTTGCGGACAATCTGCTCTCGCTCCATATCCGCTACTTCGACGGCGATCGCTGGACCGAAAGCTGGGACTCGTCGCAATTGGCGCCGGGGCGGATGCTGCCGCTGGAAATCACCATCGACCTCCGGGTCGCCTCGACCGGCAGCGTGCCGCTCACGCTCTCGACGGCGGTCGCCCCGCCGATGGCCTATCCGCAATGGTGACGCGCGATCGCCTTGGCGCCGTCGGGCGCCGGCTGGCGGCGCTAGCCCGGCGCTGGCGTTCAATCCGCCGCGCGCGTGAACGCGGCATCGCGCTGCTCGCCACGATGCTGGCGACGGCGATGATGACGATCCTGGTGGTGGATTTCACCACCTCCGCGTCGCTCGCCTATCGCGCCGCCGCGAATCAGGCCGACGAATTGCGCGCGCTCTATCTGGCCCGTTCCGGCGTCCAGATCGGCCTGGCGTTGCTCGAACGCGATTCGATCAGCGACGCGATGCAGCAGCAGCCGTACGACTCGCTCGCCGATATCTGGGCGCAGCCGGCGCCGCCGATTCCGGTCGACGGCGGCGTGGCCTCGGTCGCGATCGTGGACGAGGCGCGCAAGCTCAGCATCAATCAGATTTATAATCCGCGCGCCGGCGCGGTCGACGAAAACTATGTCCAGGTGATCGCGCGGCTGTTTGAAATGATCGGCGTTTCGACCGATCTGATCCCGGTGATTATCGACTGGCTCGACCCCGACGGCGTGACCACTCCCGGCGGCGCCGAATCCGACTTCTACCTGCGCCTCACGCCGCCTTACGAGCCGCGCAACTCGCCGATGCCGACGATTGGCGACCTGCGCGCGCTCAAGGGCGTCGATGACGCCACCTTCATGACGCTGGCCAACTACCTCACGGCGACGCCGGAGATGCGGGTCAACGCCAACACCGCGTCGCCCGAGGTGCTGGCCGCGCTGACCCCGGAAATGTCGAACAATCCCTCGCTGGTCAAGGAGATAATCGGGGCGCGCCAGATGCAGCCGTTCCTGATGATCACCGATATCGCCAATCTGCCCGGCGTCGGCCAATACGCCCAGGAGCTCACGCCCCTGCTGACCACGCGCAGCTCGTACTTTACGATCACCGGCGCGGGCGAGTTCGCCGGGAGCCGCCGCCGGGTCTACGCCACCGTACGGCGCAATTCGAATGGCTCCGCAATGCTGATAAGCTGGCACGAAGACTAGGCGCGCGCGGCGCGGACACGGCGCGTTTTGGCGCAAGACCGGGAGGTTTGGTTTTTATCTATGGGGCAACGGATTCTGGCGCTCGAACTGGCGGGCGAGCGGGTGCGCGGCGCGATGGCCGAGCGCTCATGGAAGACGCTCGATCTGCTCGGCGCCTGGGAGCAGGCCCGCGCCGAGGGCGAGGACGATCTCGTTCCCGCGATCGGCCGGATCCTCGCCAATTCCGGCCCCGCCGATATCGTAATTTCCGCCCTGCCGCCGGAATTCGTCGCCAAACGCCTGCTCGCCCTCCCGTTTGGCGATCGCCGCAGACTCCGCCAGGTGGTGCCCTTCGCCCTCGAAGAACATCTGCCGTTCCCGGTCGATAACGCCGCCGTCGCCTTCGCCCGGGTCGGCGTCGAGGACGACAAGACTCTGGTAATCGCCGCCTTCGCCCGCAAGGAGGACCTGAGCGGCCATCTGGAGCTGCTCGCCCGCGCCGGGATCGATCCTAAACGGGTGACGCTCGGCGCGCTTGCCCTCGCCGGATTGCTGGCGCGCGCGCGCAATGGCCGCGGCGGGTCGCATCTGGTGCTCGATATCGATCACGCCTGCACCTCGATGGTGCTGATCGACGAGGACGGCACGCCGCGCGCGATGCGCACGGTCGGCCAGGGCATCGCCGCACGCAATGGCGCCCCGCTGGCCCCGCCGGCGGCGGCCGCGATCATCGGCGCCGTGCGGCAGACCCTGCTCGCCCACAGCTCCGACCACACTCCGCCCGAAGTCGTGCTGACCGGACCAGCCGCCGCTTCGCCCGCGATTCGCGATCAGCTCGGCCACGCGCTGGCCGTGCCGATCCATGACGTCGACGATTTCGATTCCGCCGCGTTCTTCGGCGGCCATCGCCCCGAGCCGATCCGCTTCGCCGCATGTCTCGCGATGCTGCTTGGGGAGGCGCCGTCGAAGCCGCTCGAACTGCTCGATTTCCGCACCGGAGAATCCGTCTGGCGCGGCGGTATCGGCACGCTCGGCGTGATGCGCACGCCGGCGATCCTCGCGGCGGTGGCCTGCGGCTTCGCGCTGTTGCATTTCGTCCTCGGCCTGTCGATCGCCGGCCGCCAGCTCCATCTGCTGAACCGGCAAATCGTCGCCGCCGCCGCGCCGGCGCTGGGCGACGCCGATCCCGCGACCGCGCGCCGGACGCTCGACGAGAAGGTCGTCG
>JAJXYM010000084.1 GCA_021780585.1 Deltaproteobacteria bacterium | reverse complement strand
TCGAGCCGATCGATCCGGCCGGTCAAGGCGACGTCGACGCGATCCGCGGGCGGCAGCGGCCGGCGATCGTCGATCGTGAATGCGAAATTGCGTTCGGCGTACGACTCCGCCGGCTGGATGCCGTCCTCGGCGCGCCGGCGCGTTTCATAGCGGATGAATTCGTCGACGATGCGCTCGACGGTCTCCCATTGCAGCGCGAAGAACTCGGAATCGCGGGCGGCGGCGGCGCGACGCGCGCGCACGCCGGCGAGAATCGCGGCCGCGTCGCGGCGCGCGCGCTCGCGGTCATTGAAATCGATTCCGTGCTGGATCAACTCGCGCAGGACTTCATGGGCCAGATCGCCGGCTTCGAGCGCGCTCTGCTCGACCCCCGGCTCCTCCGCTTCGTCCAGACGCAACAGGCGGCCGGCGAAATAGCGAAAGCCGCAGGACGCCGCCTCGCCAAGTTGCCCGGCGCTCCAGCGATGGCGTCGATTGTCGTCGGCGCCGAGCAGCAGGCGGCGCAGGCGTGGATCGGCGCCGACGCGGCCGTCGCAGGGTCCGGCGCGGCCGGCTTTTTCGGCCGACGACTCGAGCAATTCGAGCTCCTCGCGCGTCGGTATCGCGAGATACGCGGCGCGGGCGCGTTCGATTTTGACCCGGCGCGAAATCGACGCGACCTGCTCCGGCGGGGCGACCGCGACGGGACAGCGCTCGTCAAGCATCCCCAGATCGGCGGCGCAGTTCAGGAATTCTCCGGCGACGAAACAGTCGTCGGGCGGCGGAATAAAATTTCCCGGCGCAATTTTATGGATTGGCTCCGGATCGGCGCCGAGCAACCGCACGACCTCGTCAATAAATGGCGATCGGGCGAGCGGCTGGCCGGCCTCGTTGGCGCCGGCATAGGAGAGAATCACGCGCCGCGCCGGCATCGAGAGCGCCAGAAAGAACAGGAACGGGTCCTCGGCGTTGCGATGGCCCCGGGTGCGCAGGATCGGACCGGGCGCGGCGGCGGCGCGCGCGCCGTAACGACGCCGGAGCGCGGCCTTAAGGGCGGGGTTGAGCTGGCGGCGCGCGTCGTCGGGAATCAGCGGGTCTTCGCCGTGGTAGGTCGGAAACGTCTGATCGTTCAGGCCGAGCACGAAAACCGTGTCGAAATCGAGCCCGCGCGCTTCCATCACGGGCAGGGCGAGTATTGCCGCCGCGCCGTCGCCGCCGGGCCGTTCGAAGCTCGCCTCGCCGAAGGCGGCGGCGACCTCGGCGGCGAATTCGGCGGCGCTCAGGGTCCGGTCGGGAGCAAGTTTGCGATCGGCCGCGACGATCGAGTCGAGCGCGGCCGCGAGCGGTCCGGCCGCGGCGGCGTTGTCGGCGGAATCGTGGTCGAGCGGATCGGCGGCCGGATCGAAACCGAGTTCGGCGAGCGCATGGCGCAGCCGATCGGCGTGGGTGCGCGCGGACGCGGGCTGCGCGAGCGGTTCGAGGAGTTCGAGCAGCCGGGCGAATTGCGGGAGCGCGCGCTCGATCCGGCGGGCCAGCGCGGCGCGCCGTTTGCGCTCGCGTTCGTCGAGCGAAGGATCGGCGGCTTCGGCGGCGAGCGTCGCGCGGCGGTGCTCGAGCCGTTCGCGCAATGGCTCGGTCGCGCGATCGATATAGCCGGCCTCGGCCAGCACGGCGAAATGCGCCCCGGCGCGGGCATGGAACAGCGTCGAGCCAAGAATCCGGCCGAGCGCGGCGCGGCTGAAATCCTCCGCCGCAACGCGCAGCAAATCGAGCACGGCGCGCGCCGCCGGCGCCGCGGTCAGGGGGCGGCTGCCCGCCATCCGCAGCGGCATCCGATAGCGTCGGAAAGCCGCCTCGAGATATTCGGCGTAAGGTTCGAGATCGCGCGCGACGATCGCGATCCGGTCGGGCGCGAGGCGTTCGCCGGACGGCGCCGCGAGGATCCGGCGGATCGCGCGCGCGGTCTCCTCGGCTTCGCGAATTCGCGTCGGCGCCTCGATAATCGTCACCGTGTCGTCGGCGGGAGGCGCCGGCGGCGGGTCGGCGGCGAACAGATTGGCGATCAGGAAATTCAGCCGGCCGGCGCGGCCGGTCCGATTGACGAATTCGGGCAGCGTGCGATCGGCGATCGATTCCTCCCCGACAAAGCGGTTCCAGGTCAGTTCGGCGAAGCGCGTGGCGCTGGTGACCTCGTTCGGCTGCGCCTGAATCGTGACCTCGGCCGCGCCGACGATGCGAATCAGCGCCGCCGCGATCATGAACTGGAGCAGGCTGAGGTCGTAGATTTCCGCAATCAGCAGACGCTCGACGCCCGCGAGCAATCGCGGCCGGCGGCCTTCGCTCTCGCACCGATGGAGCATCGCGAGCACCCCGGCCTCGCGGTCGTAATGGTCGATCACGCGGGATTCATCAAGCACGGCCTGGTAGGCGTCGCCGATCGCCGCGAGCGTCGCGACCGGAAGCGCGGTCGCAAGGCCGATCCCGGTCGCCGCTTGACGTAAATCGTCCGGCTTGAGGGCGGCGGTCTTGAGCTGGCGGATAAGGCCGAGCAGACCGTCGATCAAGCCCGGACCAGGCGGACTCTCAACCCCCGCGATCGGCGCCCGCGCGAGCGCGAGGCCGATCGCGAGGCGCTCGCCGATGCGGTCGAGCGGCGCGCGCGAATCGTCGAGTTCGCGCGCCAGCGACTCGATTAGCTGAGGAAAGGTCATCACAGGATTGCCGGTGACGGAGCCGTCGCGCCGGACTATCCGTTTGAGCTGGTCGGCGGCCTTGCGGGCCGTGGGATGGATTGCGAGCACGTTGGTCATCGCGATTGCCTGCGGTTGAAGGCGCGTTCGACGCGGCCCCACGCCGCATCGTCGTTGGGATGTAGCATATGCGCAAAGCCGACAACGGTTGTCGCTGAACGCGACATCGCCGCGCCGTTGCGAAAATGTGGAAAATTCGGACGTTTTCCGCAATTAATGCCGTAAGAGCATGCAATAGCGCACGTAAACGATGGCCTGTTAGTTGCTTATCGAACTGAAGGTCAAGCTTCGCGGAGCGGCAAGCGAGGTTCCGCAAGCGTCATGAGGCGGTGGAGAAATAATGTCGGTGCGAGTCCTGATGGTGGATGATTCGGTATTCGTCCGCGACGTCCTGCGGCATCACCTGGAGTGTATCGGATGTCAGGTGGTCGCCGAGGCGGAGAATACTTCGCAGGCGCTGGACCTGTTTCGTACGGTGGCGCCGGCGCTGGTGACGCTTGATGTCGCGGTGGCGCGCAGTGGCGGAGTGGGCGCGCTGGCGCTGTTTCGCGCGATGCGCGAGGAGCGGCCCGATACGCCAATTCTGATCGTCAGCGCGATCGCTTTTCCGGAGATTCGCAAGGCCTTTATCCGCGAAGGCGCGCTTGATTACGTCGTCAAACCGTTCGACGGCGGCAGCTTCGAGCACGTATGCGCACGGCTGACGACGATCTTTCCGCAGTTGCGGCCGATGGCGATAGACCCGGCGTTATTATCGATGGCGCGCGCGGGCGTATCGTCGCGATAACGGCGCGGCGGGCCGCCTGAACGATCGCGGATGCGTGCGTGGCGCCGTGCGAAAACGGCGCGCAGCGGACTTAAGGCAGATCGGCCGGCTGGGACGCCGCCGAGACGCCGTCGCCGATCAGCAGGCGGTCGATCCGGACCGGCTCGCCGGGGACGCAGGTCACCCACGCGACCCATCCCGCCTCCGCGCTCGCATAGAGCGGCGCGGGCGTGCCGCAATAGGCCGCGCGCGTGGCGCCGCGCGAAACGTCGCCAAAGACGTGGACGTGGCCAAGCGCGATATAGTCCCACTCGCTCGCGCCGATCTCTTCCGGGGTGATCGGCGAAGAGCGGCCGTTGGGGCCTTCCTCGGTGAAAAAGCCGTGCGCCAGCGCGATATTCCAGCGCTCCGGATGCGGTTCCGGAAGCCCGGCGAGCGGCCGGTAATCGGGCGAATGCTCGACGAGGGCCTTGCCCCAGATGCGCGTCGCGAGATGGGGAAATTCGATCACGCGGCCTTCGGGCTCGAGAATCAGATGCAGATTGGCGGGCAGGACCGCGGGGTCGAGCGCGGCGTAGATCGAGCGTTCGTCGTGCGCGTCATGATTGCCGGGAATCATCACCACCGGCATCCGGGCGCGCCCGATTTGGCCGAGCGCGAAATTCATCGCCTCGGCCGGCACGCGGCTCGAATCGAACAGGTCGCCGACGATCAGAAGCAGATCGCTCTCATGACGGTTGGCGAGTTCGATCACGTTGGCGAAGGCGCGCCGGACGCGCTCGCGAAATTCGTTGCCGCGCACGCCGCCGCCGAAGGTGTCGCTCTCCAGATGAACGTCCGACGTGTGGAGCAGGCGGATCGGGCGATGTGGTTTACGCGGCACAGTCATCTCCGTCGCGGGTAGATGCCGGACTGGCGGAGTCGCCCGCCGGTGGCGCGGCGATCCGGCTTACGGTCGCTATACTAAAAGGGTTGAGGGCGCCGTTCAATCACGCCGACCGCCTGGGATGCGTCGATCTCGCGTCAGTTCACGAATCGATATCGCGCGCGGCGCGGCCAATTCTTCGCGCTCCGCAGTCGCTTCGTCATACAGGCCACTGATTCCGTCCGACTGGCGTGCTAAAAATATATTATGGTTGGACGTGGCGCACATCTCGTCGCGAGGGACGGTGCAGCGTCGGGCGCGAAGCGCGTAAGGCGGGGAACGTACCGATGATTGTCGTGATGCGGCCGCGGGCCGGCGAAGCTGAAATCGCCAATATCGTGCGGATGGTCGAGGCGCTCGATTATCGCGCGCACGTGATTCGTGGCGTCGAACGCACCGTCGTCGCCTGCGTCGGCGACGAGCGCGGCGAAGGCCATTCGCTGGCCCATCTGGAGTCGGTCGCGGGCGTCGAGCGCGTGATGCCGGTGTTGCGGCCGTACAAGCTCGCCAGCCGCGAGGTGCGGCCGGAAGGTTCGCGCGTGACCGTCGGCGGAGTCGAGATCGGCGGCCGGCGAATCGTCGTGATCGGCGGTCCGTGCGCGGTCGAGAGCGCCGCGCAGGTCGAAGGGGCGGCCGACGCGGTCAAGCGCGCCGGAGCGCATCTGATGCGCGGTGGGGCGTACAAACCGCGCACCTCGCCCTATTCATTCCAGGGGATGGAAGACCGGGGCCTGACGCTGCTGGAAAATGCCGGACGACGGGTGGGATTGCCGGTGGTCACCGAAATCATGGATGCGCAGGACGTCGAGCTGGTCGCCGCGCACGCCGACATGCTGCAGGTCGGCGCGCGTAACGCGCAGAACTTCTCGCTGCTGCGGCGCCTCGGCAAAATCCGCAAGCCGGTCCTGCTCAAGCGCGGGATGGCGACGCGGATCGACGAGTTCCTGATGGCGGCCGAATATATCCTGTCCGAGGGTAATCCCGACGTCGTGCTCTGCGAACGCGGAATCCGCACCTTCGAGACCGCGACTCGCAACACGCTGGATCTGAACGCGGTGCCGCTGCTCAAGCAATGGACCCATCTGCCGGTGATCGTCGATCCGAGTCACGGCACCGGAATCTGGTCGCTGGTGACGCCGATGGCGCTGGCGGCGGTCGCGGCGGGCGCCGACGGCTTGCTGATCGAGGTGCATCCGGAGCCCGCCGCGGCGCTTTCGGACGGACCCCAACAGCTCACGCCGGCCAGCTTCGCCCATCTGATGGCGGCGCTCGGCCCCGTGGCGGAGGCGGTCGGACGAACGCTCTAGCGCGCATCGCCTGGCTCGTGTTCGCGGCCGTCGCGGACGGACGTCTCGCGTCCGCTCTTCCCGCATAATCCCTGGCGATGGCGAGGCCGCAAAAGCCGCCGGCGCTCAGACCGGGGGACGTGGTGGGGGTGGTGGCGCCGTCGGCGGCGCTCGAGCGCGGCTATCTGGAACGGGGGGTTGGCGCGCTGGCGGCGATGGGCTATCGGGTCAAGGTGTCCGCACATGCGCTGGATCGCGCCGGAATCATGGCCGGCGCTGACGCGGTGCGGGCGGCGGAGTTCAACGCTTTTTTCGCCGACCCCGAAGTGCGGGCGATTTTCGGCGCGCGCGGCGGCTATGGCGCGGGACGGTTGCTGCCGCTGGTCGATTACGCCGCGATCGCGCGGCGGCCGAAGATTTTTCTCGGCTTTTCGGACGCCACCTTTCTACTCAACGCAATCGTCGAACGGGCGGGGGTGGTCGCGTTTCATGGCCCGATGGCGGCGATGGATTTCGCCCACGGGCTGACGCCACGCGCGAGCGCTCATCTGATGCGGCTGCTGAGCGGCGCTCCAGGCGGCTTCGAGCTGGAGGCGCGCGCGGCGCTGCGGCCCGGCGTTGCGGCGGGCGAATTGATTGGCGGATGCTTATCGGTGATTGTGGCGATGCTGGGCACGCCTTACGCGCCGCGCTTTGACGGGCGAATTTTGTTTTTGGAAGATACCGGCGAAAAGGCGTACAGAATTGATCGGATGCTGGTGCAACTCAGACAGTCGGGCGTGTTGGCGCGGGTCGCCGGGATCGTCTTTGGCGCGATTCGGCCGGTGGGCGGCGACGAACTCGAACGGCTCCGGATCGCGGAATTCGTCGCCGAGCAGACGCGCGATCTCGATTGTCCCGTGCTGTTCGGGATCGAGGCCGGTCACGGCACGGAGAACCTGACGCTGCCGCTGGGCGTTACGGTCAGGCTCGAAGCCGACCGGCGGCGGCTGATCTGCGCCGAAGCCGCCGTGAGTTAGGCGGCGCGCGTGCGGCGCCGGACGCGCCGCGGAGGGACATGCGGTGAGCTGGCGCGACGTCGAACAGGCCTTCGCCAAGGCGATCGAACAGGGCGTGATTCCGGGCGCCACGCTGATTGTCCGGCATGGCGCGGATATTGCCTATCAGGGCGCGTTCGGTTTCCGCCAGCGCGAACCGGAGACCGCGCCGATGAAGCTCGATACGGTCTTCGATCTGGCGTCGCTGACCAAGCCGCTCGCGACCACGATCGCCGCGATGCTGCTGGTGAGCGAAGGCAAGCTTCGGCTGGACGAGCGGATGACGCGCTTTTTCCCGAATTTCGGCGTGCACGGCAAAGCCGCCGTAACCTTTCGCCATCTGCTGGCGCATTGTTCGGGTCTGGCGGCGTGGCGGCCGTTTTATCAGCGGGTGGCGGAGATTGAGCGGGGCGGGCGGGTGAACTTCCTCGGCAGCCGCGGCGCGCGGGAATTCGTCTACGAGGAGATTCATCGGGAGAAGCCGGAGGCGACGGCTGGCGCGCGCGCGATCTATTCCGATCTTAACTTCATGCTGCTGGGCGAGACGATCGAGCAGATCGGCGGGTCGCCGCTCGATCGGTTTTGCGCCGACCGGATTTTCCGGCCGCTCGGCCTGCGCGCCACCGGCTTTATCGACCTGGCGCTGGCGCGCCTGCGCCGGCTTGAACCGGCGCCCGAGATGTTCGCGCCGACGGCGCACTGTCCGCTGCGGCGGCGGATGCTGTTCGGCGAAGTGGACGACGAGAACGCGTGGGCGATGGGCGGAGTGGCGGGCCATGCGGGCGCGTTCGCGCCGGTGGCGGAGGTCGATCGGATTGCGGCCGAGCTGATCACGGCGTGGGCCGGCCATTCGCAATTCCTGCCGCAAAAGATCGTGCGCGAATTCTGGACCCGCGACGGAACCGTGCGCGACTCGACCTGGGCGCTCGGATGGGATTCGCCGTCGCCGGAATATTCGAGTTCGGGGCGTCATTTTTCGCCCGCCGCCGTGGGCCATCTGGGCTTTACCGGCACCTCGATCTGGATCGAGCCGGAAGCGGAAATCTCGATCGCGCTGCTGACCAATCGGGTGCATCCGCGGCGCGACAATCAGGCGATTCGCGAATTCCGACCGAAAATTCACGACCTGATCATGGAGGCGCTGGGCGCGGAGGATTGATCGCGGCGGTGGCGCGCGCTTGCGGCGCGTTCCGCCCGGTCCTATACTCCCCCGTAGTATGGCGATACTGGCCTGGAGTATGAGCGGCGGGAAAGCGAAGGATAACGGAGCCGCGGCGCGGCTGAAAAGCCGGCCGCGGCCGCATCGGCTGAAGCGCGAGATACTGGCGCGCCTGAGCCGCGCGGAGGGCCAGTTGCGCGGCGTCGGGCGGATGATCGAGGCGGACGCCTATTGCGTCGACGTGCTGCAGCAGATCGCGGCCGCCCGGCGCGCGCTCGATCGCGCGGCGCTGATGCTCCTGCGGGACCATCTGGAGACCTGCGTGGCGGACGCGCTGGCCGAACGCGATTCGCGCGCGAAAATCGAGGAGTTGATCGGCGTGCTCGATCGCTTTCTGGCGTAACGATCATGGAACATAAATGCGGAGCGCATCGGGGCCGCGACGCCGACACGCACGTTCCCGCCGCGCCGGCCAGGGATCCGGTGTGCGGGATGACGGTCGATCCGGCGCGCGCCAAATGGCGCCATGAGCACGACGGGCGGGCCTGGTATTTCTGCGGCGAAGGCTG
>JAJXYM010000136.1 GCA_021780585.1 Deltaproteobacteria bacterium | reverse complement strand
GCCGCAGGATCGTTTCGTCGAACCGCGCGATGAACGACGCGGTCGCCTGGTAATGGCGCTGCAGGCGCGCCAGCAGGTCGCGCAGCGCCGCACTCTCGCCGGCGGCCGTGACCGCGGCGCGGGCGCGCGGCGGCGCCAACCCAATCGCCGCGCCGAACGCGATCACGCACAGGATCGGCGCGATGATCATGCCAGCGCCGGATTTAGCCTTCGACACGATAATACTCAAGACGAATTGCGCTCCGTCCGGATTCGCCGTGACGCGAGATCATTCCGGACCGCGCATCCGCACCTCCCGCGGACGCGCGCCGTCGGCCGGCATCACCAGCCCCTCGCGCTCCATCCGTTCGACCATCCGGGCGGCGCGGTTGTAACCGATTCTGAGCCGCCGCTGAATCATCGAGATCGACGCCTGATTGGTCTCGAGCACGATCCGCACGGCGTCGTCGTACAGTTCGTCGCGATAATCGTCGGCTCCGCCGGAGCCATCGCCCTCGCCCGCCGACGCGGTCTCCAGAATTTCCATCCGGTAGTCCGGGGCGCCCTGCGCGCGCAGGAATTCGCAGACCTTGCGGATTTCGGTCTCGGAGACGAACGGCCCGTGCAGGCGGCGCAGTTTGGCCGTGCCGGGCGGCATGAACAGCATGTCGCCGGCGCCGAGGAGCCGCTCGGCGCCGATCGAATCGAGAATCGTGCGCGAATCGACCCGCGAGGTCACCTGCAACGAAATTCTCGCCGGCAGATTCGCCTTGATCAGCCCGGTCAGCACATCGACCGAGGGCCGCTGCGTCGCCAGGATCAGATGGATTCCGGCGGCGCGCGCCTTTTGCGCCAGGCGCGTGATATCGCGTTCGACGGTCTTGCCCTCCGCCAGCAGCAGGTCGGCCAGTTCGTCGATTATGATCACGATCTTGGGCAGCCGCCGATATTTAACCGGCTGGTCCTGCCAGTCGTCGCCGTCGCCGGAATTCTGTTCGAGCGTGCCGCGGTGAAGTTCGAGCAGCTCGCCGCTCTGTCCGATCGCGCGATTGTAGCCGTCGATATTGCGCACGCCGAGATCGCGCATCAGCCGATAGCGCGCCTCCATCTCCTGCGTCGCCCATAGCAGCGCGGCGGCGGCTTTTTCCGGATCGACCACCACCGGGACCAGCAGATGCGGCAGGGCGTCGTAGACCGACAGTTCGAGCATCTTGGGATCGATCAGGATGAAGCGCACGTCGTCGGCGGTCGCGTTGAAAAGTATCGACGCGATCATTGTATGAATCGAAACCGATTTGCCGGTGCCGGTCGCGCCCGCGATCAGCAGATGCGGCATCGCGGCAAGATCGGCCGCGGCGGGCCGTCCGGCGATATCCTTGCCCAGCGCGATCGTAAGCTGGCTGCGCGCCGCGCGGAATTCCTCGGCCTCCAGAATCTCGCGGAGAAAAACCTTCTCGCGCTTGCGGTTCGGCACTTCGATCCCGACCACCGCCTCGCCCGGCACGGGGGCTTGGATCCGCACGGTGGGCGCGCGCAGCGCCAGCGACAGGTCGTCGGCAAGATTGACGATCTGGCTGACCTTGACGCCTGAACCCGGCTCGAACTTGTACATCGTGACGACCGGTCCGGGCTGCACTTCGACCACCTGGCCGGCGACGCCGAAATCGCCCAACTTGCGCTCCAGCGCGCGCGCGCTGCCCGCCAACGCGGCTTCATCAACGGCGGTATGCTCCAGCGGCGGCGTGTCGAGGAGGTCGAGCGGCGGCAATTGGAAGCCGCCGGCGGAACGACGCGCCGAAACGGCGATCGCCTCCGCGGCCGTCCCGGTCGCCTGCGCCGGATCGCGCCGCTTCACCAATTGCGTAATCAGCCGGAGGCTCGCCGGCCCCGCGTCGGCGCCGGGGCGATCGGCGGACGCCGGCGCCGCGGTGGGAATGTCGCCGGCCAGACGCGCCGATCGGCCGTTGGGCGATTCGCGGCGTGACATCTGATCGAGCACGATCGCCGGCGCTTCGTCCGGCCCCGCCGCGTCCCGCCGTCTACCGCCGAGGGCGGCCAGCAGATCGGTCGGAGCACGGCCGAGCATCGTCGCCAGTCCGGCCACCAGCATCAGGACGACGACCAGCGCGCCACCGCCAAAATTCAAGTAATCCTTTAATTTCTCGGCGAGCGCGGCGCCGAATGCGCCACTGAGCCGCGCCCCGGGCGCATCAAGCAGGCCGCCGGCCGCGCTCACGGCGGCGAACAACAAGATCGCACCGGCGGTCTCGCGCGCCAGTTCGCGCCAACTTCGCGGCGGCCACGCGCGCCATCCGAGCGCCGCCGCCAGCGCGAGCAAGAGGTACGATTGCCAGCCGCAGGCGCGGCGCAGCGACGCGGCCATAGCGCCGCCCAGCGGACCGCCCAGATTCGCGCGGGACCCGAAATCGCTCGAAGCGAGGCTGAGCGTCGCCCACGCCGCCGCCGCCAGCAGCGCGAGCGCCGCCAACTCGCGCGCGATCCGCCCGCCGTGGGAGGGTTCGTGAGCGACCGCGATCAACTCGATCGGCGACGCTTTGGATTGGCGCGCGATGGCGCTCAAACCTCCATCACATGCGGGACGATCAGGGGCCGGCGGTTGATCGCGTCGCTGAAATAGCGCCGCAACGCCCGCACCATCTCTTCCTTCAACCGCCCGGGGTCGTCATGCGCACGGCCATTGAGGCTGCGGATCCGGGCGGCCAGCTCGGCGCGGGCGCGGGCCAGATGAGGCGAGGCGCCGTCGTCCGGCAGCACGCCGCGCGAAATCAGCTCGGGTCCGGCGACGATTCGGCCATTGCGCGCCGAGACCACCAGAATCGCGACGATCGCGCCATCATGCGCCAGCGCGCGCCGCTCACGCAGCAAGCCGGGATCGCCGAATTCTTCGCCGTCGGCAAAAAGCCGTCCGACCGGCGCGACCCGTCCGCGCCGCGCCACGCCATCTTCGAGCAACAACGTTTCGCCGTCCACCAGCAGAAAGCAATTGCGCTCGGGCAGGCCGGCTTCGCGCGCGAGCGCATGATGGCGCTTCAGATGGCGATACTCGCCGTGAATCGGCACGAAATTGCGCGGTCGCACCAGGCGGATCATTTCGAGCAGCTCGTCGCGGCTGGCGTGACCCGACACGTGCACCGGCGCGACCGCGTCATAGTAGACGTCGGCGCCGCGCCGATAGAGCGCATTGACCAGCGTGTTGATCGTGCGTTCGTTGCCCGGAATGAAGCGCGACGACAACACCACCGCGTCGCCTTCATCGATGTGCACCTGTGGATAGTTATCCGCGGCTAATTTAGCCAACGCGGACAGCGGCTCGCCCTGACTGCCGCTGGTCAGGAAGACCAGCCGCCGCGACTCGAGGAAATCGGCTTCGGCGCGTTCGATAAACGTTCCCGGCGGCAGATTGAGCTGCCCGGTCTCCTGGCCCAGCCGTACGCTTTCGGCCATCCGCCGTCCGAGCGGCGCCACCCGCCGGCCCAGCTCGTGCGCGACTTCGGCCAATTGGCGGATCCGATGCAGATGCGACGAAAAGGACGAAAGAAAAAAACGGCCGCGCGTGCGGCCCATCAACTCCCTGATTACCGGTCGAATCGAGCTCTCGGAGCCGCTGCGCCCGGCGCGTTCGACGTTGGTCGAATCCGACAGCAGCAGATCGACCCCCTCCTCGCCGAGCCGGGCGAAACGTTCGGTATCGAAGCGCACTCCGTCGACGGGGGCCGGATCGATCTTGAAGTCGCCCGAATGCACGACCAAAGCGCCCGGAACGCGAATCGCCAGCGCCATCGAGTCGGGCGTGGAATGGGTCACCGGGATCGGCTCGACCCGGAACGGGCCCAGTTCGATTTCACGCCCCGGCTCGAGCGCGCGTAAATCGGCGCCGCCGAGGCCGTCCTCGGCCAGGCCGCGGCGCGCAAATGCAAGCGTTACTTTAGATCCGAAGACGGGCGCGGGAAACTGGCGGAGCAGGAACGGCAAGGCCCCAAGATGGTCCTCGTGGGCATGCGTCAGCACAATTCCAACGATATTTGGACGGGTTTCGGTCAGATAGCGAAGATCGGGCAAGAGCAGTCCGCCGCCTAGTTCCGGCTCATGCCCGAACATCACGCCAGCGTCGATCAGCAACGCCTCGGCGCCATATTCAAAGACCATCAGGTTGAGCCCGATTTCACCCAGCCCACCCAACGGCACGATTTTGATTGGCGTGGATTTCGCCGCAGCCATCAGCCCTTTGCCACCCTGCCGCCGCCCGCCTCGGCGCATCGGCCCCGAAAATCATTATATCCAGCCAATTCCGCAGGCGAAAGCGGCGGCTTGCCGATGGCTAGCGCTCGTCGTTGCCGACGCGATCAGATCCGGAGACGGCGCGCTTGTGGACGGTCCGCACACGCTTGTGCACAATCATTCGCCGGCTTGGCTTGCGCGAAAATAGCGGCCGGTTTAGCCTGATTCGATAGAGGCCGCTTACGATGTCGGTAAATAAGGTAATCCTGATAGGCAATCTCGGCCGCGACCCCGAGGTCCGCTATCTGCCGTCGGGGCAGACGGTGGCCAAGTTCACGCTGGCCACCAGCGATTCGTATAACGATCGCAGCGGCGCGCGCCAGGAACGCACCGAATGGCACAATATCGTCGTTTGGGGCAAACAGGCCGAATTGTGCGGCCAATACCTCAAGAAAGGCCGTCAAGCGTATATCGAGGGGCGCATCTCGAACCAGCAATACGAGGCCAAAGACGGTAGCGGCAAGCGTTATCGTACCGAGATTATCGCGCAGCGCGTGCAGTTCCTCGGCGGTCGCGCCGGCGCGGGAGCCGGCGGCGGGATGGACGAGCCGATCGAGCTTGGCGCCGGCGAAGCGGCCGCGCCGATCGACGACGAGGACATCCCCTTCTAGTTCCACCGGGAACGCCCCCGCCGCCGCACGGCGTCAGCCGAGACGCGGTGCGCAACCGCGCGATAACCTGCTATTGCGCGACAAATCCGCCATCGACCGGCATCGGCAGCCCGGTCACGAACGACGACGCGTCCGAGCATAGCCACAGCACCGCTTCGGCGATCTCCTCCGGCTTGCCCATCCGATGCATCGGTTCGGCGGCGAAAATCTGCTCCTCGTTGAACGCGCCGCGATCCAGCACCCGCTCGACCATCGGCGTGCGGATAAACCCGGGGCATACCGCATTGACGCGAATCCCGCGCTGGGCGAATTCGAGCGCCGCGGTCTTGGTCAGCCCCGCGACGCCATGCTTGGCGGCGACGTAGGCGGGTGCGCCCGCAAGTCCGATCAGGCCGGCGGCTGACGAAGTGTTGACGATCGCGCCGCCGCCCTGCTTGAGCATCTGCGCGATTTCGTACTTCATGCAGTAGAAGACGCCGGACAAGTTGATCGCGATCACGCGATCCCAGTTGTCGAGCGAGCATTCCGACGTGCTCGCCATCTGCCCCTCGATCCCGGCGTTGTTGAAGGCGCAGTCCAGCCGCCCGTGCGCGGCGACAATCTTGCCAATCAGCGCCTCGACTTCGGCCGGATTCGCCATATCCGCGGCGTGGAACTCCGCCGCTCCGCCGGCATTGCGAATTTCCTTCGCGGTGCGCTCGCCGCCCTCAGCGTTGTAATCCGCGACTATCACGCGCGCGCCCTCGCGCCCGAACAAGAGCGCGGTCGCCCGCCCGATTCCCGAGCCGCCGCCGGTAATCAGCGCGACTTTGCCTTCGACTCGACCCGCCATGATATTTCTCCTCGTGCGGAATTGATCCCCGCTCCATATCGCCGATTCGCGCCGCCATCGCAAGCTCGCGTGACTCGGCCGCTATCCGCCGCGCCGCAAAATTGGCCGCGGCGCGGCGTCGACGCGATCGCCGGACCGGTCGAAATATCGATCCAGCGCGCCACGAAATTCGCCGATCGCAAGACCGCGCCAGGTTTCCGGCGCGTGCGCGAGCTTGCCGCGCGCTTTGCTCAACAGTCGCGCCGCGCCGCGAGGGTTGCCGCGCTCCCGATGGAGCATCGCGGCGGCCGACTGAATCAGTCCCTGAACGATCGTTCGATTCGCGCCCGCCGCGCCGCGCCAGATTTGCTCCCACGCTTCATGGGCGGCGAAGTAGCGTCCGGCGTTGAACAACGCCGCGCCCCGCATCAGTTCGGCTTCGAACTCAGTGTCAGGATTCATGGTTTGCGCCGCGCACGGTCTCGCGCTTGACGGGCGCGGCGGGGGCGTTCCACTATGGCGCCGTCAACGAACCGTTCAGCAACGCGCGCCGCGCCGGATTCGCGCGTCGCGCCGGCCGGAGGTCCCGATGAGTCAGGCGACCAAGCTGATCGCGCTCGACGGCGCGACCATCAGCATGAAGGAAAGACATCTGATGATGGGCGGCAGCGACCGCGTTATCGATATTCCGATTCCGAGCTTTCTGATCGAGCATCCCAAGGGTCTCGTGCTGTTCGACACCGGATGCGCCCCGGAGGTCGCCGTCGATCCCGAAGGGTACTGGGGACCCGCGACCAAGTTCCTGCGCAATATCCGCTACACGCCCGACCAGGTCGTCGATCGCCAGATCAAGCTGCATGGCTATCGGCCCGAGGACGTGAAATTCGTCATCGTCTCGCATCTGCATCTCGACCATTCCGGCGGGATGAAGCTGTTTCCGAACGCCCAGATGATCACCTTCAAGGGCGAACTGCCTTACGCTTACTGGCCGGAACGCAAGGCGCGCAACGGCTTTATCCTGAACGATCTGTTGCCGACGCGCGGCTTCGACTGGCGCGAGCTGACCGAAGACACGGATTTGTTCGGCGACGGCAGCCTCGCGATTATCAAGACCGCCGGCCATACGCCCGGCGAATGCTCGCTCAAGGTCAAGCTCAAACGCGGCAGCGTGGTCCTGACCGGCGACACGATTCATATCCGCCCGCAATTGGAGACGCTGGCCGCGATGGACAGCGATTACGATATCGCCGAGGCCAGCGCGTCGATTCGGCGGCTGCGCGATCTTCAGGAGAGCGGCGAGGCGGCCCTCTGGATCAGCCACGACCCCGAGGACTGGAAACGCTACGAACACGTGATGGAGTAGCGACGGCCGCCGCCGGTAGTGCGTTCAGCCGGCGCGGCCGACGTTGACACTGGCGAGGGCGCGGCGCGGAACGGGACCGGGTAATCCGTCGCGGACAAGGGCGCGGCCGTCCGAATGGAACCCGACCGCGGCCATCGCGGCGACCCGTTCCGATTCCAGCGCCGGAACGCCGTCGATCGTTTCGATCGTGAGCTTTGAACGGAGCTTGAACAGCGCGGCGAGCGCGTCCGTGAAGGCCGCGTCGTCGAGCTCCGCGCCGCCGACCAGAGCGCGTCCGGCAAGGCCCAGTATCATCCGGCCCGCGCGGGTCACGATCAGATTCGCCACGTCGCGCGCCACGCCGCATCCGGGAATCAGCGCGCCGTAGGGATTCGCCGGATCGGCGGCGGCCAGCGCGATCGGCGGCGCGGACGAATCCTCGACCCGCGCCGCGCGCAGCATCTCCAGCGCCTCGGGCAGCGCGTATTGTTCGCCGGCAAGACCGCGCACGAAATAGCCGCGTCGGATCGTTCCCGCGTATTCCATCCGGCGCAGCGCGAAGGTCAGGTCGCGCCAGTTCGCGTCCGCGCCGTCGCCCGCGGCCATCTCGCGCGTGAGCACGCCGTGGCGTCCGAGCAGCGCCAGCGCGATTTCGCGCATCGCGTCGAATTCCTCGGCGCCGCGATCCGCCGCGTCCGGATCCACGGCGTCGCGTCGCTCCGGAACGACAGCGGACCAGCGTCCCGCGAGACTCGACTTGAGCCGCGCGCGCAATGCGGCGTCGCGCCGCGAACCCGGCCGTTCCGATCCGCCGCCGACCAGGGCGTCGATCCCGCCCTGCCCATTCGCGAGGATCCGCAGAGGACCGAAGTTGTCGTTCGAGGCGAGTCCACGAGCGGCGAGCCGCCACAGCGCGCGCAACGCGTCGCGTTCGGAGAGATTCGCGCGATCGGCCAGTTCGTCGAGGAATTGCGCGCCGCCCGAGTTGAGCGCGGCGTACGCCGCCGCCAGCGGCGGATCGGACAGAAGCGGCGCGGCCGCGCCATCGCGGGCTCCTCCGCGCCGGCGGATAAAGCGGATTTTCTCGGGAAACTCGTCCGGCGTCGAATCGTCCGCGTCGGCGCACGCCGCCGCGACCCATCGCCACGCCCCCGACGCGCAGGCGAGGTCGAGCAGCTCCGGACGATAGCCGGCGATCCGCGCCGGCAGAATCGCCTGCTCCCAGAAGGCCGGCGTGAACGCGTTCCCTTCCGTCCGTTCGAGCACCGCGCTTACGCATTCGACCGTCGCGGGCAGCTCGGCGCCGACTTCAAACCAGCGGATGCGAAAGGCCGCGAAGGCGCGTTCGTCGGCCGGTTCGACCTCGGCGCGCAGGCGGCTCAGGGTCTGGCGATGCAACCGATGGAGGACGTAGCGATCGCACCACTGGATTGAAGCCG
>JAJXYM010000095.1 GCA_021780585.1 Deltaproteobacteria bacterium | reverse complement strand
TGGGGGGGGGTGTGAGGGTGAGAGCGGGAACGTTGGTGGGCTTGCTCCGCGCGGGGAGTGGCGCGAGCTTGGGGCTGCTATTCCTCGGGCTGATGGCTCTCGGGGATCGGGTGACATTGATGGAGGGCGCGATTTTCGCCGCCATCGTAGCGCTCTTCCAGGAAATAAGATGGCGTCGCGCGTTGGTCTGGGGAACTGCCGCCTTGGTAGCGCTGAGCATGACCATTTTCGTCCGGGAAAAGGCGGCGGGTATCGCATTTGGAGACGTTGGCGCGGCGTTGGCTAGCAGCACCGAGCTGACCTTGGCGAGTGATGAGACGGCGGCGCCGCTCTCCCAATACATCGTGATGAGCAATGGCGTCCCAGCCTATGGCCTCGAGTCGGTCGGGTATCTGATCAGGGCGTTTGTACCCCGAATCGTGATCAGCGACCGAGGGTCTGGGCCGTACGATATCTTCACGGAATGGACCGCGCTCCTGGGTGGCATTCCACCCGTCGGCGTGGTTATTGGATACGGATTTCATTATGAAACCGATTGCTACCTTACAGCCGGCATTATTGGAGTAATTTTGGGCGCCGCGGCATGGGGATTTGGCCATGGACTAATATGCGGAATCGCCCGTTCAAGCATCCGAATGCAGTTCGTGTTCGCAGGCGTAGTAGCCGGTCTTCCGCTCGGCATCAGAAGCGGGATTGCCGGTACGAAAGAGTTTGTGCTTCTCGGCGTCGCGGGATGGCTTGTCTATCGTTCTGCTGGCGGGTCAAGGTTCCAGCGAAGGAGCTCGCCACTTTCGGGAGAAAGGTAGCGGAGGCTTTATCCGGGCGGGCATGCGACGAGTCCTCATATTTCGGCCGGGCAGCCTTGGGGACACGGTCGTTTCATTGCCATGTCTCCATTTGGCGGCCGCGGCCTTCCCGGACGCGGTGCGTCGCATCCTCACCTATTCGCCGCTTCACTCAAATTACGCCGCCGCATGGTCGGTCTTGGCCGGGTCCGGACTGGTTCACGGATACTTCGAAGCCGATTACCGCGCACTGAGGCGAAGCCTGATCGAGCAGTTTCGCCTGATGCGGCGAATACGAGCGTGGAAGCCCGATGTCCTTGTCTACCTCACACTTCCTCGCACTCTCGGACAGGCGCTGGCGGAGTCGGCGTTCTTCAGGATTTGCGGTATCAGAAAAATAATTGGCGTTCCCTATCGCGAATCGTTGCGAAAATACAATTTCAGGACGGAGACCGGATTTTTTGAATCCGAAGCGGAACGGCTTGCGCGGTGTGTCGCGGCGCTAGGCGACGCGCGTCCCGCGGACCCGCGAAGCTGGGACCTTCGCCTTTCCACTAAGGAACGCGAGGCCGCCGCGCGATATCTGCGGGGCGTTCCAAGCGGGCGCGGTTTCATTGCGCTAAGCGTCGGCGCGGCGATGGATGCAAAGGACTGGGGCGCGGACCACTGGGCAAGCCTCGTCGCCGCGATGGAGGGCCACTACGCGGGCTGGCCGCTCGTGATGGTCGGCGGGCCGGGTGATTTCGAACGTAGCGAGCGGGTGGCGCGGTCGTGGTCGGGCGTAAAGCTGAACCTGTGCGGGAAGCTCGCGCCGCGCGAGACCGCGTCGGCGCTCGAACGGGCTTCGGTTTATCTCGGCCATGACAGCGGGCCGATCCATCTTGCCGCCGCCGTCGGAACCCCGTGCGTCGGCATCTATGCGTCGCGCAACCCGCCCGGCATCTGGTTCCCCTTCGGCAGCCAGCACAAGGTTATCTACCATCGGACGGAATGTTCCGGCTGCGAACTCAAAACGTGCGTTGTCCATAACAAGAGATGCATCCGCTCGATCAGCGTGAGCGAGGTTCTGCAGGCGCTTCGCGTAATCGATTGGCGCGGCGCGCGCGAAGACCCGGGGCCGATGGAAGCTTTAGATCGCGCCGACTAACTAATCCGCGCATCCGGGTTGTCGCATGGGATTGGTCTTCTGGCTTTCCATTGCCGCGGTGTTTTTTGCCTACGTGGGATATCCGGCGGCGCTCGCCGCCGCCGGTTTTGTATCGGGAGATGATAATTTCCCTGAGATGGGCGGCGTCGCGAATTGGCCGAGTGTCTCGGTGATCCTCACGGTATTTAACGAGGAGAAGATTATTGCCGAGAAAATCGGGAATTTTCTCGCCTGCAAATATCCCGGAACGAGCGAACTGGTTATCGTTTCCGATGGCAGCACCGATGGCACGGGCGAAATTATCCGGCGGTTTGAGGGCGAACGGATTCGTTTGATCGCGAATCGCGAGCGCCGGGGCAAGGACCCCGTGCTGGCGGACGCCGTCCGCAATTCCGTCGGCGAAATAATGGTCTTCACCGACGTCGGCGCGATGTTCGCGGAAAATGCGCTCGCGGAGTTGATCCGGCCGTTTGCGAACCCTGACGTTGGGCTGGTGACCGGCGTCGCGCGCTATACCGGCGCGCGGTCCGCGGGCCTTTATCGCCGTTACGAGGACTGGATCAAATCGCTCGAGGCCAACCTTGGCGTACTTTCCGGCGCGCTGGGTCCGATGTACGCGATCCGGCGCTCGGCGTGGCGACCGAAAGAGCTGGCTCTATTCAACGACTTCACGGATCCGATTCTGGTCGCATTGGAAGGAAAAAACGCGACGCTGGCGGCGCGCGCCGTGTGCCGCCAGAATCGCTCGGACGACGAACATTGGGCGCGGCAGGTCCGTAATGTGGCGTGCGCCGCCGCCGTGCTATTTCATTTTTTGCCGAGACTAATCGCGGCGCGGCGCTGGAAACTCATTTTCGTGCTCATTTCACACAAGCTGCTGCGATGGCTTACCGTTCCATTCATGGTTTTGCTGGTCGCCGCCGCCTGGATTGAGCGCGACTCCGGCGGCCTCTACCGGGCGACGCTCGGCCTCACGGCGGCATACCTGACAGCCGCGGCCGCCGGGTTTTTCGCGGCACGGATGGGGCGTTCCTCGACTCTGCGAATCGCCTACGATTTTTTGGCGATGAATGTCGCGGCGCTCGTGGGCCTCGTGCGCTATGCTCGCGGCGAAGTTCCCACGGTCTGGCAGCCGCGCGGATTGTAGATCCTCAATCCCTCGCGTCCCGGCTCGAATAGATATTGTCCTTTTCCCGTCGCCGTGGCGGCGGGGCTCCGAAATCATTCCTTAGTCATTCGGCCATGCTTTCCCCCAAAGGATTTGCGCGGCGCTGGGCCGTCCTGATCGCCGGCGACGCCGGCTGCTCGGCGCTCTCCACCTGGCTGTCCGTGCGCCTGACCGCCCATCCGGCCTTCGCGCTCGAATCGACGCAGGGCTTCGTCACGCTCGCCGCGATGATGGCCGCGGTCCATCTCGGCGCCGTCTACCTGCAGGACCTCTACCGCTTCGACGAGCCGCGCGGGGATTCATGGGTGGCCGCGTCCACCGTGATGGTCACGGTGAAGCTCGCGCTGATCCTGGGCCTGCTCGACACGATCATGCCGGCGACCAGCGTGGGCCGGATGTTCCTCGTCGGCTATATCGCGAGCTCGGGCGTGATACTGGTCGGCTGGCGGCTCGGCGCCAACCGTTTTTTCCTCAGCCGCATGCATGTCCGGGTGATGGCGCTCGGCTTCAACGAATCGGCGCCGCTGATGATTGGAGAGATCACGCGCCGCCATCATCTCGGCTACCGCTTCACCGGCTTCGCGACGCTCGGCGACAGTGCGCGTGCGGCGGCCGGCGTCTCCGCCCGAATCGACGCCCCGATCCATCGCACGGGCTCGCTCTGCGACCTGGCGCGCCGCTATCGGGTCGATACGCTGGTGGTGCTTGACGAGGTCGCGGAGCCGGGGGCGATGCAGGAGTTGATGCGTTGCCGGGTGCGCGGCACGCGGATCCTTGATTTTGAGTCGTTCTACGAACGTATCGCGGGCAAGCTGCCAGTGCCGTATCTGCGCGGCTCGTGGCTGCTGTTCGCGCCCGGCTTTACCGGCACGCAATGGCGCCGCGCGCTCAAGCGGACGATCGATATCGCGGCGGCGGCGGCGCTCGGAATCGCGCTGGCGCCCGTCGCGGCGCTGACCGCGCTCGCGGTGCGGATCGACTCGCCCGGACCGGCGCTCTATTCGCAGGACCGGATGGGACTCGACGGCAGGGTCTTCCGGGTCTACAAGTTCCGCTCGATGCGGGTCGATGCGGAGCGGGGCGCGGGGGCGGTCTGGGCGACGGCGGACGACCCGCGCGTCACCCGTGTCGGCCGGGTGATCCGGCGGCTCAGATTCGACGAACTGCCGCAACTCTTCAACGTGTTGCGAGGCGATATGAGCCTGGTCGGGCCGCGTCCGGAACGGCCCGAGATGGTCGAACAGCTCGATCAGGAAATACCGTTCTATCATCTGCGGCACGTAGTCCGGCCGGGCCTCACCGGATGGGCGCAGATCTGCTTTCCGTACGGCGCCAGCGTCGAAGAGGCGCGCGAAAAGCTCTGCTACGACCTCTATTACATCAAGAACTGGTCGCTGTTCTTTGAGCTGCAAATCATGCTGCAGACATTCAAGGTGATGTTGTTCGGTCGCGGCGCACGTTAAAGCAATTCATATTGAGCGATAACGAGCGGCTGGAGTATTCCGGCCGCTCGCGTCATTTTGCGGCCGGACGCGATGAAGCTTCGGGCCGGGTCGATCGTCGAAATCCGCAAGGGAATCGCGATCGCGGACCGGCTTGGACGGGGATCATCGAAGTGTAATAATCCTCGTTCACGCCCGGCATCGCATGCGGGCGTATTTGCCGTGAAGCTTCGGGTCGACGATATAACGGCCGAGGTGCGGGAACTTGAGTTTCCCGAGCCGGAGGGCGAAATCAACCGTATGCTCCAGGTCGGAGCGGTGCGGGATTATTGTCTCAACGGGCCGGTAAAAGTGAAGCTTGCGTATTATCGGGCGGGTTCGGAGCTGTTTTTTCAGGGCGAGATTGCCGCGACCGCGCATGGCTCGTGCGCGCGCTGCGCCGAGGACTTCGTCGCGTCGCGCGGACGGGCGTTTCGTTATGTGCTCACGCCGCGCGTGCTCGGCGATGACGACGCCAAGGCCGGCTTGCGCGCGGACGATCTGGAGTTTTCATTCTACGACGGCGACCAGGTCGATCTCGCGCCACTGGTGCGGGAGCAGACGCTGCTGGCCTATTCGACCCTGCCGCTATGTCGCGAGGATTGCCGCGGATTGTGTCCGCGCTGCGGCGCGAATCTGAACGAACGCGAATGCGGTTGCTCCGCCGAACCCGCTGATGCGCGGCTGGCGGTGCTGCGCACGCTCAAACTCCGGCGGCCGAATTAGGCGCCGGCGAAACCCGCGCATAATTTCCAGCGTATTGCTGTTGTAAGTGAGAAAGAAAACATGCAGGCACCCAAGCGGCGCACTTCCCGTTCGAAGCGCAACCAACGCCGGGCGCACGATGCGCTTACCCCCGTCAACCCCGTCTCTTGTTCCAATTGCGGCGAACCGACGCTGCCGCATCGCGTATGCCGCCATTGCGGCACCTATCGCGGACGCGAAATGGCGGCGGCCCAGGAATAGCCGCAAGGCCCGGCGGTGAAGATCGCGCTCGACGCCATGGGGGGCGATCTCGCCCCGCGCGCGGTTATCGAAGGCGCCATCCTGGCGGCCCGCGAACTGCGCGTCGAGGTCGTCCTGGTCGGTAATCGCGACCTGATCGCGCGCGAACTGGCGGAGCATCGCACCGGCGGCCTGACGATCGAAATCGAACATGCGGCGGAAGTCGTCGCGATGGACGACGCGCCGCTCGACTCGGTCCTGACCAAGCCCGAATCGTCGATTCACGTCGGGCTCGAAATGGTCAAGCAGGGGCGCGCCGACGGTTTCGTCAGCGCGGGCAATTCCGGCGCTGTGATGGCCGCGGCGATGGCGATCCTCGAGACCTTGCCGGGCATCGACCGGCCGGCGATCGCGTCGCTCGTGCCGACCACTTCGGGTGTTGCGCTGCTGATCGACGCCGGCGCGAATATCGAAGTCAAACCGCTGCATTTGCTGCAGTTTGCCGTGATGGGCAGCGTCTATTGGCATCATGTGTACAATACGCCGCGCCCGCGCGTGGGCATCCTGTCGAACGGCGAGGAGCCGTCGAAGGGTACGGATCTGACGCGAGCGGCGTCGGCCGTGCTGACGCAAATGGATGCGTACCTGAATTATGTCGGTTACGTCGAAGGGCGCGATATCAATCGCGCCCGCGCCGACGTGGTGGTCACCGACGGTTTCACGGGTAACGTCGCGCTGAAAACGATGGAGGGTTTTGCCTCCTTCATGATGGGCAATCTGCGGGAGGTTTTCTCCAGCGGCGTCTTGCGCCGAATTGCCTACCTGATGGTCCGGCGGAAGCTCGCCGCGATTCGCGAACGGCTCGATCCGGCCGAATATGGCGGAGCGCCGCTGTTGGGCGTCAACGGCGTGACGATTATCGCCCACGGATCGTCCACTGCGCGCGCGATTCGCAATGCCGTCCGGGCGGCGGCGAATGAGGCCCTGGTGCGCCATGTCAACGCCGATATCGTTGAGATTATCGCGCATAGTCCTGAAGGGATGGCGGTAAAGCCGACCGGCAAGGGGATCCGCGGACTGTTCGTGCGGATGCGCGAGCGGCTGCATCTGCATCGCGAAGGCCATCCGGAGCGCAAGCCGGAAAAACCCGCCAAGGGCGATAGGCCGGCCGTCGCTGAAAAGGCCGAAAAGTCAGATAAGGCGGCACGGAGCGACAAGACCGCTCCGGTCGCGGAAAAGGCGGCGATCGCGCGGGCGCCGTCCAAGCCGGGTGTCAGCGAAAAGGCTTCATCCGCGGAGCCGGTTCATGGTCCGCCCGCGAAGCCCGACCATTCGCCGGCAGCGCCGCTCGAAGGCGTGGAAACGCCGGTTCGGACCGAGAAATCCGCGCGCTCCGAGGCGGCGTCGAAAAGTTCCGCCGCCGGCGCCGAAGCTGGTCCCGAACCGCCCGCGAACGAGGGTGATGCCGCCAGGACGCGTCCCGGCGCGGCCGGCAACGGCTATGCGGCTGGCGGAGGCGAACGGCCGCTCAACGGACTCGCCGGCGAATCGGGCCGTCCGCCGCGTCATGGCGAAGCCGCGCATAGCGGCGCGAATCAACCGCTGGCCAACGGACTGGCGGTCGATCCGGCGTCCGACGATAAAAAAGATTCGAATTGACCGATATCCGAGCGCGGCGCTCAATCACGCATAGCTGGAGATAGCATTGATGAAGTTGGGCTTCCTGTTCCCCGGTCAGGGATCGCAGAAAGTCGGGATGGGAGCGGACCTGGCGCAAGAATTTCCCGTCGCCCGCCGCGTCTTCGAGGAAGCCGACGAGGCGTTGGGTTTTGCGCTTTCGAGGTTATGTTTCGAAGGTCCCGAAGAGGATTTGCGGCTGACCGCGAATACCCAGCCGGCGACGCTCGCGACCTCGATCGCGGCGCTGCGCGCGTTCGAATCGGAATGCGCGATCCGACCCGCTTTGGCCGCCGGCCATAGCCTCGGCGAGTACAGTGCGCTGGTGGCCGCCGGCGCGATCGGGCTCGGCGCGGCATTGCGCGCGGTGCGCGAACGCGGCCGTCTGATGCAGGAGGCTTGCCCGCCGGGACAAGGCTCGATGGCGGCGCTAATCGGACTCGATCTCGACGCGGTCAAGGCGCTCTGCGCCGAAGCTTCGAGCGCGGACGAAATCGCGGTTCCGGCAAATCTCAACGCCCCCGGCCAAATCGTCATTTCGGGCCATGCCGGCGCGGTGCGCCGGGCGCTCGAACTGGCGAAAGCGAGGGGCGCCGGCGCATCGGTGGAGCTCAAGGTGAGCGCGCCGTTTCATTCTCCGCTGATGGGTCCGGCGCGCGACGGGATGGCTTCGGTGCTGGCGCGGCTGGAGCTCCGTCCGCTCGAATTCGGCGTAATCGCGAACGTTACGGCGGAGGTGAATCGCGACGCCGCGCGGGTCGTGCCGCTGCTGCTCGAGCAGGTTACGGGTTCGGTGCGCTGGGAAGAATCAATGCGGACGCTGGCGGCGGCGGGAATTACCGAAACGATCGAATTGGGCGCCGGCCGCGTGCTGGCGGGTCTGATGCGGCGAATCGACCGGAATGTCAAGGTGCGGGCGGCCGAGGACGCGGCCTCACTCCGCGCGGCGATCGGCGCGTTCCAGGCGGCCCACGCGTGAACCGGTGCGGCGATTTGCGGCGCGCCTGTCATTCGCACCGAAGCGGCGGAGAAATTTCACGGTGGACGCGCGGATCCGCGCCGATCGCAACTTGCCTACCCGCTACCAAGTCCCTAAGCTGCGCTGATAGGCCGCGCGGCGCGTCCCTGGTTTCGGGCTTGGGCATCGGCACGACAGCGTGATCGTGCGCATTCAACTTGAGCGGGCGCGTCCCGTGGCGGCTATGAATTCCGGCTATGGCAGAGGATGCCCGGGCTGGCAGGAGGAACCAGAATAAAGATGGCTGGAGACGTCGAATCGAA
>JAJXYM010000441.1 GCA_021780585.1 Deltaproteobacteria bacterium | reverse complement strand
ATCAGCCTCGCGGGTTAGTCCCTGGTTGTGCGCAGAAGACGAATACCCTTGGCGCTCGCATAGTTGCAAGGCTGAACGCCGCGGGCGGCGCCGAGTGCGAGTAAGTTTTGTCGCCTTTGGCTCGAAAAGACGACGTCCTGAAAGCCAAGGGCACGCGACCCGCTCGATCCTTGTGGGGCCAAGCGGATGGTCGTCGGGCTCTGGAACCGCCACTATGCGCGCTCGCGGCAGCCGCTGGACCCGCTTCGCATACGAATATTGCCGAACGACGCCCGCAGACGCCGATGATGGCTCCGAGGATTGGCTGAAACGGCTCGATGGCCGCAACTCGGCCGACAGTCTATGTGAATGCGGATTCTTGAAGCGCCGCTCTACCGCCATTGCGATGCGTCACGATACTCGCGGCCCTATTGAAACTATCGTGACGCGTCGCGGGAGCGATCGGCTCAGCCCGCGGGTATTTCTTTTCGAGCCGTCGGACCCCAGTAGTAATTCCGGCTCCGGGGGCTCCGAACATCGCAAAACCTCAGCGACCAGACCTCAGGGCGCCGGAGTGCGGTCGCCTTGCGACGTTTCTTCGCCGGCTTATGTGGTCCACACCTGGCGGCTGAATCAGCCGCCAGGTGTGTGCGATGATCGATCGAAGACCGCCCTGATGCTATTTGGTCACGGAGGAAGCAAACATCGCTTCCAGACGAGCCACGCCATCATCCGCTTTCCGCGCCGAATCCTGGGCTCCCTCCGCATTGGTTGCCGCTCGTTGTGCGGCCGCCTGCGCCCGTTGCGCGGACTGTTCCGCGCTTTGCGCGGAGCTTTGCGCTCTAGTCGCGTCGGTTTGAGCTTTTGCGGTCGCCTGGTTAATCAGATTCGTGTCGGCACTGCAACCGCCGACCAACGCGGCGATCGCCAGTCCCGCAAGTAAACCCGCCAATTTCCTCATTGCGTACTCCCCTTTTGACTTGTCGGAGGTATCCAAATCCTGCCTCGAACAGAGACTCGGGATCAGCTCGGAACCCCTCCGTCAGGGCGCGGGCGTCGCCGCCGCCGATGGAACTGGCGTCGCTGCCGCCGCCGCTGCCGCGGCCGCTTCTTTTCTGTGATGCCACCGGTGGTGGCGATGATGCCACCTGTGATGCGCCGTCTGCACCCTGTCGATGGCGGCCTGAACGCGGTCGGCGGCGGCTCGAGTTTCGGCCGCTCCACGATCGCTGGCGTTGGCCGCCGCCTCCGCGGATGTCGCCGCGTCCTGCGCCTTTTGGGCGGCCGCTTGCGCCGAATTCGCTGAATTTTCAGCTTCCTGCGAGGCTTTCATCGCGACCTGTGCTGGATCCGGCTGATTCGAACACCCGACGAGCATTGATAAGCCCATCGCGCACGCAGCCGCCAGCGTCAGCTTGTACCGCAGATTCCGTATCCCTTCCATAGCCTCCTCCTGTTTTGGACTTGTATCTATGAATGGCAGCGCCTGGTTGTCCTCGGAAAACTTTTATTCAATGACTAGCTACGTGGACGAGACTATTGCTCGTGCGCATGCTTGGGCATCACATAATTCAAGGTTATCGTCACGATGCCAGCCGCGACGTTCAGGCCAGTGCCGGCCTCGATGCTGACCGGCTGCAACGATATCGAACTATGCATCCCGCCAACCAGAACGTTCGCTCCCGCGCCGACACCGACGGTCGCGCCGGCGGTCGCGCCGGCATAATGACCCGCTAGCGCACCCTTGCCGATCGTGTTGGAAGGCGCGAAAACCGCCCACAGAACCACCGCCGAGTTGACATAACCGATATCCGCTCCGAATTTATTGATCTCGCCTTTGTACCTCTCAGGCTCTCCACTCGATGGACTATAGGTGCAGTCGAGGTCTCGCGAGGAGCCGAAAATAATTCCCCAGCCGCTCGCCACGTTGCAACTGAGGAATCCCACCTTTACCTCGCCCTTGTCCGCCGCCGTGCCCGCCTGGGCAAAAACGCGAGGCGCCAACGCGAGTGTCGCGGCAAGAGTGATGAATGCGATCAGCGAACTCCATTTGGGTTTCGTCATTTCGAGATCCTCCTTAGGTTGGCGGCATACGCTATGCGGCCAATCCGTTACCGGGTCAGTCGATACAATTCCGGGATGAACTCGAGGCGCGCCGTCGATTATCATATTTATGCATTAAGTTTCTAATTGCATCTATTGGTCAGATTAGCGATCAGACTCACCAGAAGCAATTAATTAGGCACGGGCGATAACGGGACATCATTTGTTCAGGCGCGACGGCGCGTGGCGCGGCCCTCGCCCGGTCGCGCTCGCGAAAATCGTTCGCCCGGCGCATCGCGAAGCAATCAGATGGCGGCGCGCGGATGGATTTGAGCTTCCGTCAGGATAAGCGCGATCGACGGCGCCGCGCGCGCGGCGCCGAAAGATTGGATATCAGGTAAGCCGGAGCGGATCGGCGCGTTACGGGACGCGGCCCGAGCGCCGCGCGTATACGCGGGCGCGCGTCAATGCCCGAGCGTGCGGATAATCTGGATCACTGCCGGGCCGACGATCACCATCAACATGGCGGGCAGCACGAACAACACCAGCGGAAAGAGGATTTTGATCGTCGTCTTCTGCGCCGCCTCTTCGGCCCGTAATCGCCGGCGCGTGCGCAAGGCGTCGGAACTGGCATGGAGGGCGGGGGCGATCTGCGCGCCGAGTTGTTCGCTCTGAATCAGCGTCGCCGCCAGCGGCTTGATATCCTCGACGGCGGTGCGATCGGCCAGATTGCGCAGCGCCTGGCCGAGCGAGGCTCCGGCCGAAATCTCCGACGCGACCAGCGCCAGCTCGCGCCCGATCTCCTGTTTTTGCCGCTCGCTTTCGACGCCGACGATCTTGATCGCCTCGAACAGTCCGAGGCCCGCTTCGACGCATACGACCAGCAGGTCAAGCGTGTCGGAAAGCTGTGAGGCGATCGCGTTCTGCCGATTGCGCGCGCGACGCCTCAGGTAGATCATCGGCGCGACCGCGCCGAGCGCCGTACCCAGAATCGCGAACAGCGCGACGCCGCCGAGCGGCTTGCCAAGGATCAACGCGATCGCGCCGGCGACGAAGCCGACCGACACCGCCGCCATCACGCGGAAAACCTGAAAGGCATGCGCCACGCCCGCGCCGATAAACCCGGCCTGCATCAGCGTGTCGCTGAGCTTTTCGCCCGCCGGAGTATCCATTCGGGGCGCCGGCACGCGCGCGGCGGCCCAGCGGAACAGCAGCCGGCCCAGATTGTCGTCCACCGGCTCACCGTCGTCGAATACTCCCTGCGCCGCGCGGATCTTCACCGCCAGATCGGCGAAGCGCTCCTCGAGCACGCGCTGGCTGCCGTAGAGCGCGGCGTAAACCGCCAGGCCGCCCGCGCCAATCAGGCAGAACACGCTGATGCTGATGAACAGGGTCGAGGTCATCGCGGCGCCCTCCTTCGCCAGGCCGGCCTAATACTTAACCTTGACCAATCGGCGAATCGTCGCAAACGCGAGGACATCGAGAATGATCGCCGCCTTCAGAATCTTCAACCCGGTCGGATCGGTGAACAGCGTGGACGCGTAACTCGGCTGCACCAGGCTGAAGGCCCCCAGCACGATCACCGGCAGCAGACCGACGATCGTGCCGCCCATCCGCGATTGCGCCGTCAACGCCCTGATCTGCAGACGCAGGCGCTGGCGCGTGCGCACGATTTCGGCCAGCCGTCCGACAATCGACGCGAGGCTCGAACCGACGTCGTTCTGCACCTTGATCGCGACCACCAACAGCCGCAGATCGTCGTCAGGCACGCGCTTGAGCATATCCTCGAGCGCGCGCGGCAGCGGCAATCCGATTCGCGTCTGTTCGAGCACGGTGCGGAATTCGCTGCCCAGCGGATCGCCGAACTCCTGCACCACCACCTGCAGGCCGCGATTCAGCGAATGCCCGGCTTCCAGCGACGACTTCATCAAATCGAGCGCAAACGGAAGCTGCTGCACAAAAGCGTGCATCCGCCGCAGCCGGCGAAACCGGATATAAACGACCGGCAGAGTCGCCAGACCGGCTCCCGCCGCCAACGCGAACAGCGTGTCGTGCCAGAACGCCTGCCCCAGGAACAGTCCCCCCAGGAACATCAGCACGATAATCAGCAGCATCTCGGACAGCCGCATATAGATGCCGGCCTGCCACATGTTTTCTTCGAGCCGCCGGAACAGATTGAGCCGCGACAGCACCGCCAGCCATTGCGCCTGATCGCGCGGCCGCGCCTTGCGCGTGATATCGATATCCAGATCGTCGTCCGGCCGCGCCATCCGCCGCAGCAGGTTCTGCTTCTGATCGGACTCGCCGCCGCGCGTGGTCAGCAGCACCAACGCGCCGATAAACACCATCGCGAAGACGCCGGTCGTGACGAAGATGTCCATCGCCCTACCTCAGGTTCGGCTGCAGATCGATCCGATAGCCCGCCGCGGCGACTCGATCGCTGTACATCGAACGAATCCCCGTATGGCGGAACGCGCCGAGCACCTTGCCGCCCTGCCCAACCCCGGTGCGCTTGAACTCGAACAGGTCCTGCATCATCACCATGTCGCCTTCCATGCCGGTGATTTCCGAAATCTTCATTACCTTGCGCGAACCGTCGGAAAGCCGGCTGACGTGCACGACCATGTTGAGGGCGGAGGCGATCTGCTGGCGCATCGCCCGCTGCGGAATCGACGCGCCCGACAGCAGCATCATCATTTCAAGCCGCTGGATCGCGTCGCGCGGCGTATTGGCGTGGACCGTCGCGATCGACCCGTCATGGCCGGTCGACATCGCCTGCAGCATGTCGAAGACTTCGCCGCCGCGCACCTCGCCGACGATAATCCGGTCGGGACGCATGCGCAGACAGTTCTTGACCAGCTCGCGCTGCGTCACCTCGCCCTTGCCCTCGACGTTGGCCGGCCGCGTCTCCAGCCGCACCACGTGCGGCTGTTGCAACAACAGTTCGGCCGAGTCCTCGATCGTCACGATCCGCTCGTCCACCGGGATGAACGACGACATGCAGTTGAGCATCGTGGTCTTGCCCGAGCCGGTGCCGCCGCAGACCAGGACGTTGAGCCGCGCCTTGACGATCGCCTGCAGGAACTCGACCATGTCGGCCGTGATCGTGGCCTTGTCGACCAGGTCGTCGATGGTATAGCGCTTCTTGCCGAAACGCCGGATCGAGAGCGACGGGCCGTCGAGCGCGAGCGGCGGAATGATCGCGTTGATACGCGATCCGTCGGCGAGCCGCGCGTCCACCATCGGCGACGCCTCGTCCACCCGCCGGCCCACCTGCGAGACGATCCGGTCGATGATCAGCATCAGATGCTGGTCGTCGTTGAAGCGCACGTCGGTCAGATAAAGCTTGCCCTGCCGTTCGACGTAGACCTGGTTGGGACCGTTGACCAGGATGTCGCTCACGTCATCGTCCCACAGCAGCGGTTCGAGCGGTCCCAGCCCAAGCAGTTCGTTCTTGATTTCCTCGACCAGCCGGGCGCGGTCGGCGTCGGTCAGCAGCCGCCCTTCCTCGTTGAGGATTTCGCTGATCGCCTGGGTCACCTTGACCGACGCCATGTTCTGCTCGAGACTTTCCAGGCGCGAGACGTCGAGCGTCTCGAACAGTCGGTTATGCACCGCCAGCTTGAGCTGCTGGAAGCCGTCGGCGAGCGCGTCGCGCTGGCGGCGCTGGCCGGCCCCGATCAACGAGGTGCGCGCGGGCGTTTGCGCCGCCGCCTGCGCGGTTTGCGAGGAGATTCGTTCGACCAGTTTCATCGCGTCTTCCCTCAGGAGCGTCCGCCCAGCGCCGAAATCAGGCGCGAGACCAGGCTGCCGGAATTCTCCGCCGCCGCCTCGCCGCCGCTCGCCAGCCGCCGCGCGAGCTCTTCCACGGCGCGCGCCAGCGGCGACCCCTGGCCCACCTGCCACAGGTCCAGCGCCCGCAATTGCACCCGTTCGAGCACCTTTTCGTCGCGCGGAACCTTGGCGTAGATCGGCCGGCCCAGCGTATGCGTAATCTGCTCCTCGCTAATCGGATGATGCGCCTGGAAGCGGCTCAGAATGAAGCTCGGCTCGACTCCCGACAGACCCAGCCGGGTGAACAGATCGACGAAACGCCAGGCGCAGCGCGCCGCCGCGATCGACTGGTCGAGCAGGTAGAACAGATAATCCGAGCGCTCCCACGCCGCCACCGCGTTCTCGTCGATATAGCCGCCGCAATCGACCACCACGAAATCGAACAACTGCCGCATCAGCTCCAGCGCCGCGCCCACCGTCCGGTCGGAAACCAGCTCGCTGTCCTCGATCCGCTTCGGCGCCGCCAGCAAATAGACGCCCGACGGATGCTTGGTGAGCGCGCTTTCGAGCTGAATCGAATCCAGCCGGCGTTCGCCTTCGCCAAGCTGCATGATCGTGCGTTCGGGCTCGAGATTGAGGACCACCGCGAGTCCGCCGGTCTGCAGATCGAGATCGACCACCGCGACCCGCTTGTTGAGCGCGTAGCGCAACGCCAGCGCCAGATTCGCCACCAGGCTGGTCACGCCGACCCCGCCTACCGTGCTGACCATCGAGACCACCACGCCGCCGGCCTCGCGTTCGGCCCGGCGGCGGGTTTCGCTGATCTTGAGCAGCGCGCGGGTGGCGTCGCCCGGATCGAGCGGCAGGAACAGCAACTCGTCGGCCCCGGCCCGCAGCACCCGCCGCATCAGCACCGGCGACCGCTCCTGCAGCAGGGCGAACAATACCGGACGATTCGGCACGTCCGATTGGGCCTGCAGATGGCTGAGCGAGGCCTCCTCATTGCCGCCGTTGAACAGCACCATGGTCACGTCCGGCGACGTTCCGCCGTTGGCCCCATTGGCGCCCGGAGCCGCCTCGATTATCTCGAGCGCCGGATCGCCCAGGGCGGCGAGCGCCAGCCTGACCTCGGTACGCCGATCCTCGGCTTCACCGACCAGTAGAACCCTGAGCGCGCCATGCGTTGCGTCGTTCTTTGTGCCTAATACTGACACCAATAGGTTCCCCCGGTCGCCGTTCGCCCTCCTAAAAGCGCGGCCGGCTCGCGTCCGTCTGAATGAGCCGCCGGGTGCGGATCTCCTCCGGCGACATCGGCCCGCGATTCGTCGGCAGCGCCACTTGCGCGTTGTCCGGCAGCGGTCCGATTAATTGCGGCGTCACGCTCATCACGAGATCGGTCAAATTCTCCTGATAGGAAGTGCTTTTGAACAGCAGGCCGAGATACGGAATATCGCCGAGATAGGGCGTTTTCTGCACGCTCGAGGTCTTGGTGCGCAGCAGCAGTCCCGCGATAATCAGCGTCTGGTTATTCTTCAGCCGCACGTAGGTCTGGGCCTTGCGCGTGACGAACGCCGGCACCGTGAATCCGAACAGGCTGACGCCATGGGCGTAATCGGGCTGCGAAACCTCCGGTTTGACTTCCAATCCTATATCATCCGAGCCGATCACAGTAGGCACAAAGATAACCGACGTGCCGAACTGCTTGAAGACGATCGAGGTGTTGAGCGCCTGGGAAATCACGATCGGAATTTCGCCGCCCGAGAGAAATTCCGCCTTTTCGCCGGAATTCGCAAGAATATGCGGTTCGGCGAGGATTTTAGCCAGGTTATGCTGCTCCATCGCCTCGAAAAAGGTCTGCGTCTGCACGTTCGAATTGCCCGCCGCAAGACCATAGTTCATGTTGGTCGAAAGCAGCAGCGGTATCAGCGTACCTTGCGCCGGCAGCGTGCCGACGGCCGTGCTTTGCACCGTCACCGCCGACGGCGAGCCCGCGCCAAAGACCTCCGACGCCATGAGCGAGGTGCTCGGAGTGTATTGGGTCGCCACCTGGCCGCCCAATCCGACCAGCGAAACGTTATAGTTCGGCAACGCCGCGGTCCAGTTGATACCCGCGCCTTCGAGCCGGCTGCGATCCAGCTCGGCGACGATAACGTTGAGCATCACCTGCTGTTTGCCGTGCGGATCGACGCGCACCTGGCGCTCCTCGTAGACGCCCTGGTTATCCCAAATCGCCAGGGTCGTGAAACCTTCCTTATGGCCGATCAGGTTGATCTGGTACGGGTTGATCACCTGGATATCGGCAACATTCGTGTCGGCGATCGAGATGCGGCGGATACGGCGCGGAAAATCGAAAATCTTCGAGTTGCCGGCCGCCAAATCGACCACGTCGGCGGGCAGGAAATGGGTCCCGCCGGTGACCGCGTCACTATGCGGTATGACCAGCGGATTGGCCTTGAAATTCTGCAACGGCGCCTGGGAGGGCGTGGTGGAAATCGACTGGCTCGGCATCAACGTGCCGCTGTCCATGCTGTCGCGGGAATAATTCGGCGTGGGCGCGGCTGATACCGGCGCCAGCGGCGTGGCGGCGGGCGCCGCGCCCGTGAACCTCCCGGGCGCGGCGGCGGGTGGATCTACGCTTGGCGCCGCGCCCGGAGCGGGCGGATCCACGCTTGGGGCCGCGCTCGGGACGGGCGGCAAGCGCGTTGCGCCGGCCGATCCGGCGGACGCTACTGTCACAGCGGGCGGCGCGACCGCGGGCGGCGCCGACGCAGGCTCCGGCGCCGGTCCGCTGCCCGCATCGAGCGCGGTC
>JAJXYM010000359.1 GCA_021780585.1 Deltaproteobacteria bacterium | reverse complement strand
GGCCGTTCGTCGCCGAGCATGACCTTTCGTACGCCGGCGATTTCCCCTGCAACACCCACGGCGGCCAGCTTTCCTTCGGACAGCCCGGCCTGGGCGGCGGGATGAGCCATGTGGTCGAAGCGATCCGTCAACTGATGGGCCGCGGCGACGCCCGCCAGGTCAAGGACGCCGCGCTCGCCTACGTCAACGGCAACGGCGGCATCATGAGCGAACAGGTCAGCCTGATTCTGGAGCGCCGGTCATGAGCGAATACCATAAGCCACTCCCCAAGCCGTCTCATTTCAGCGCGCCCTACTGGGAGGCCGCGCGCCGGCATGAACTGAAGCTGCAGAAATGCGCTGGATGCGGCGCGTTCATCTACTATCCGCGCCCGCGCTGTCCGCATTGCCTGTCGGAGAATCTGGAATGGCGGGGCGTGAGCGGCCGCGGCAAGCTTTACAGCTATACCGTCGTGCGCCGCGCCTCGAGCCGCTCGTTTGCCGACGCGCCGTATGTGCTCGCGATCGTCGAGCTCGAGGAGGGGCCGCGCCTGACCACGAATCTGATTGCGCCGCCCGAGCAGGTGAAGATTGGGATGCCGGTGACGGTCGCGTTCGACGACGTGACGCCTGATCATACGCTGGTCAAGTTCAAGCCGGCCTGATCCGGCCCGCACCGACCCGCCCGCCCACGCGTCACGATAGTTGCCATAAAGCGCAACTATCGCGCCGCGTGGCGCGGGTCCGGTTACACGCGGCGAATAACCGGCTATCATGCGCCGGGAGCCCTTGGGCATCCGCCAAGATGACACCCGCGCGTCCCGACCCCGGCCATTATGAGCTCAAGCAGCTCCGCTCGTCGGTCATCGCGATCCGCCTGAGCCATCGCGGGCGCTTCCGGATGGCGCGGCGGCTGGTCGAACCCTTCGCCGGCCGCACGCTGCTCGATTACGGATGCGGTGATGGCGCGTTTTTGTCCGTGGTCAGCGATCTGTTCCCGGCCGCGGTCGGAACCGATTTCAATTCCGGACAAATCGCCGACTGTCGCCGCCGCTTCGACGGCGTATTGCCGACCGTCAGCTTCCGCGACGTTGCGGAACTGCGCGCGCCGGAGTTCGCGCATAGGTTCGGCGTCGTTACCTGTATGGAGGTGCTCGAACACTGCGTCGCCGCCGACGTTGACGTCGTGCTCGACAAGCTGTCCCGGCTGGTCGCGCCAGACGGAATCGCGATCGTCAGCGTGCCGATCGAGATCGGCCCGTCGCTGATCCTCAAGCAGGCGCTGCGGGTGTGGGCGGGATGGCGCCGGATCGGCGATTATCAGTACGCCGAACGCTACCGTATCAGCGAGCTGCTAACGATGGTGCTGGCGACGCGGCGCGCGCGGATCGCGCGGCCCGTCTATAGCGCCGGCCCGTCCGACGGATGGCGCTATCACGGCCACAAGGGTTTCAACTGGCGCGCGCTGCGCGATCGTATTGGCGAAAATTTCACCGTACAGGAAACCCGGTTTTCGCCGCTCGGATCGCCGGCCGGATTACTCGACAGTCAAGCCTGGTTTATCTGCCGGCCGCGTGACGGCCGACGGAGCGCCGCGTCACGATAGTCGCAATAAAGCGCGATTATCGCGCCGCGGCGGCGTATCCGCAAAAACGGAGCGACATCGATCGCCCTTAAAGACCGCCCGTGCCGGTGGCGCGTGGCGGCTCGCCGCGCGACCCTTCGGGCTCGGCGTCGACGATCTCCGGAATCAACGCTTTCGACTTCGCGCCGCCCGCCGCCGCGCGCGCGCCGAACAACTCGAACAGCGCCGGCAGCACGATCAGCGTCGCCAACAGAATGAACGCCACGCCCAGGCTCAACACCCAGCCGAGGCTCGAAATCCCGCGATGGCGCGCCGGGATCAGCGCGGCGAAGGCGGCGATCGTCGTGAGCGAGCAGATCGTCACCGACTTGCCCACCGCGCGCGTCAGAATCAGCGACGATTTGTCGCGCTCCTCGCGCCATCGGTAGAGCATATTCACGCCGTTATCCACGCCCATCCCGATTATGATTGGCACGGCGAAGAGATTGGCGAGATTGAACTCCCATCCGAGCAGACCCATCGCCTCCAGCAACCACGCTCCGCCGAAAATCAGCGGCACCGTCGCCAGCAGCGTATCGCGCAGATTACGGAAATCCGCGAACACGAAGATGAACACCGCGATCAGCGCGAGCGCCGCCGCCCGTTCGTAACCATGGCGCATCACGGTGGCGAGGCTGTAGGTCTGCACCGGCGGTCCCGTCACGTCCGGATCAACCGTGCGCAGCGCGGCGACGAAGCGGCTCAGCGGAGCGTCGTCCCAGACATCGCCCTTGGGATAAACCTGCACCAGATAGAGACCGCTGGCGCCGATAAACCGGTCGCGCAGGATTTTCGGCAGATTATGCTGGTCGATTCCTTGCGGATTGAGCTCGCCGCGCAATTGCGTCAACTCGCGCGCCATGCCCGCGCGCAACCCGGCCGCATAGGCGTCGAAGGCGTGGGGATCGCGCTGGAGCCGCGTGATCGCTTCCTTGGCCAGACCGGCGGTTTCCGCGACGCTGCCGGTCGGATCGAACCGGCCCATCGCGCCGAGCCGCGCCGCCAGACCGCCCAGCTCCCGCATCAGCGCCGCCGGGTCGCTCGCCGCCGCCGGGGCGATCGCGATCGCTCCCAATGCGGCGCCGAGCCGCGCGATCAGCGCCTTCTTCTCGGCCTGATTCGTGGGAATATAGGTCGTGATCGTCTGCACGTCGGAAACTTCGGGCAGGCGCCGAAACGCCTGCGCCTTGCGATCGGCCGCCGCGGGCGACGGCGCCAGCGCCACCGCGAACCATGACGAACGGCCTGAATCGCGCAGCAGCAGATTCTCGAAGCGCACCGCCTCGGCGTCGCCCGCCTGCAGCTTGAGCACGTTTTGATCGAAGTGGACGCGCGGAGCGAGGCCGAACGCCGCGAGCGTCAGCGCCAGGCTGATTCCGACGATCCAGCGCGGCCGCGCGAACATCCGCTCGAGCGGCGACGGTCCCGCCGCCCGCGCCGGCCGGCGCGCGATCCGCGGCCGGCGCGCCCGTCGCCGATCGCGAATCACGAGCAGCGCTGGAAACACCAGCAGCGCCGACAGCAGGCACATGAACAGCCCCGCCGCCGAGACCAGCCCAAGCTCCGCGATCCCGCGAAAATCCGTGAACATCGGCATCAGGAAGGCCAACGCCATGATGCAGGCGGAGGAAAAAACGCCCGTCCCCGTGTTCACCACCGCCAGCTCGATCGCCTCGGGCATCGCGGCGCCGCGCCGGCGCGCCTCGTCGTACCGCGCCATCAGATGGATCGGGAAGTTGATCCCGATGCCCGCGAGCACGCTGGTGAAAACCGCCGAAAGCAGATTCAGATGGCCCACCGCGAGCGTGGTGAATCCGAACGACCACGCCACGCCCGTCAGCAGCGCGATAATCGCGAACATCGGGGCCACGATTCCGCGAAAGGGAATCACGATCAGCGCGACGTTGCTGGCCACCGCGACGATCGATCCGATCGTCATGTCATGCTGCGTGGTCGCCGCCTCGGCCCGCGCCAGCGCCGGCCCGCCGGTCATGCCGGCGTCGACTCCGGGAAATTCGGCGCGCACCGCGTCGAGTTCCGCCTGAATCGCGTCGACCGGATCGGGACCGTCGGCGGCGCCGTCGGCCGGCGCGATATTCATCAACAGATATTTGCCGTTGTCCGACGCCAGATAGCCGTCCTGGATACCGCCCCGGTCCGGCGCCGGATTCAGCGCCGCGAACGGCGACACCGCGGCGTTCTGATCCGCCAGCATCCCATGCAGCACGCTCTGCAAAACAATCAGGCTGGCCGCCGGGTCGGTCCCCGCGGGCGGCGCCGGTGCGCCGCTTGTGGGGCGTCGGGAAGCCCCGTCCAGCTCCCGGTTCGCCATCGCGAACACCGTCGCAAGTTCCGGCCGCGCCGCATACGCTCGCAGCATCGGCGCCGCCGCCGTCAGCCGCGCCGTCAGATGCGCGAGGTCGTCGCGGCTCATATAGAGCAGCGCGTCGCCGCCCATCGTCGCCGGCGCGATCCGGTACAGTACGCTATGGACATTGACCCGATCGGCCTTGAGCCGCGCCGCCAGCCGATCCGCGAAGCGCTCGGCGCGGGCCGGATCGGGCGCCGTCCGAATCGCCACGATCAGTCCGTCGAGATCGGGAAACTCTTTCGTGTAACGAAGATAGTCGCGGCTCGCCCGATTATTGGCCGTAACCAGGTCGTCCTGCCCGGTACGGAATTCCAGGCGCGCCTTGGTATACATCACACAGGCGACCGAAAGCGCCGCCGCCAATCCGATCACCAGCCACGGCCGCCGCAGGTCCAGCCGCGCCAGCGCACGGAACGCCCGATAACGGAAATTCTCTGCCGGCCGCGCCATCCGGGGCTCGTTCAGACCTCTATTCATCTATCGATTGGTTATGAAGACGCCGACGTTCGGAACGGATCGTGCTTTTAACGCCGCGCGCCGTCCGCCGCGTCAACCCGCGCCGCCGCGCGGCCCCACGGATGCCGCTCGCGGAACAGATGGCCGCGCAGCGCCTCCAGCCGCGCCTCGGTCTCGCGTTCGATCGCCGCCTCGTCCTCCACGCCCATCATCCGCCGTATCATGAACGCGCCGAGAGCGCCCAGGCTTAGCGCCAATGCCATCTTTATGAGCATCCTCAGTGGCCCCTTCCGGTTCTCATGGCGACCGCCCGCCGAGGCGGCCGGCGATTCGCCGAACTTGCGGCCGCTCCAGGGCCCAGGCGCCCCGGAGACCGTCAAACAGGTTCATGAAATTGTAACAGCTTGATTCCCGGGAGCGAAGCATTGCAAGGATTTTCAGCCGCACCGCCCGACCATCTGGTCAGCCGGTTGTAACGGCGCTTTTCGGACGACTAGAATCGACCCAAGACCGCGCGCCGGCGCGTTCCTCCGTCGCCGCGCCAATCCGGGCGGGCCATCTCCCGCCGGCGTCGCGGCGGTGCCCACGATGCCACGGGATTCTTTCAATCGCGAAATCGACTATCTGCGCATTTCGGTTACCGATCGATGTAACCTGCGTTGCGTCTACTGTATGCCGCTCGAGGGACTGCGCTTCCTGCCCAATCCCGACCTGCTCACGCCCGCCGAAATCGAGCGCGTGGCGCGCGCGGCCGTCTCCATCGGCTTCCGCAAGTTCCGCCTGACCGGCGGCGAACCAACGCTCAGGCTCGATCTGCTCGAAATCGTCGCACGCCTGGCGGCGCTCCCGGGAGTCGGCGAATTGGCCCTGACCACCAACGCCCTGATGCTCAAGAAGCCGGCCGCGCCGCTCAAGGCCGCCGGCCTTGCCCGCATCAACGTCCATCTCGATTCGCTCAATCCCGCGACCGTCGAGCGCCAGATGCGCTGGGGCTCGTTCGACCGGATCTGGCGCGGCGTGATGGCGGCCGAAGCGGCGGGACTGACGCCGATCAAGCTCAACGCCGTGGTCGCGGCCGGCTACAACGAGGGCGACGTGATCGACCTCGCGCGCCTTACCCGCGAACGCTCATGGCACGTGCGCTTTATCGAGCTGATGCCGCTCGGGGGCGGCGAATGCGCTTCGCTCTCGATCAAGCGCTACGTTTCAAATATCGAAACCCGCCGCCGGCTCGAGGATGAATTCGGACCGCTCCACGAATTGCCCTCGACCAATCCCGCCGACGAGGCGCGCAACTTCCGGATCGCGGGTGCGCCCGGCGTGATCGGTTTTATCAGCCCGGTGAGCGAACCGTATTGCGGCGCCTGCAATCGGATGCGGCTCACGGCGGACGGCAAGTTCCATCTCTGCCTGCTCAACGACGACGAACTCGACGTGCGCGCCGCGCTGCGCGCGGGCAACGGCGACGGCGGCCTCGACGCGGTGGCGAAAATCCTCACCCGCGCGGTGACGATCAAACCCACCGGCCATCATCTGCTGGAAGGGCGTTCGACCCAGGACCGCTCGATGTACCAAATCGGCGGCTGAAGCCGCGCCGATGCTATCGCGATCCCGCCGCGGCGCGTTCGCAACCACGCCATGAAACGCCGGATTCGAGCGGGAACCGCCAGGGTAAAACGCTAACTCGGTCGGGTCGCGCCGTTATCGTCGCGAGGGCGCGAAGCGCGCAGCATCAGCCGCATCGTCGCCGGCGAGTTCGGGCCATCGCACGTCGCTCACCTGGTAGTGGCGGAACGTGTCAACGAACTCCCGGCACATCAGGTCTCTGTGTTCCGTACTGCCCAGGCGCAAATGTCCCATAAGCTCATCACGCCCCCGTCGCTGGCTCCGGTCCCGTCAAGACTACCCGCCTCGAACTACTCAATAAAGCATTTCGTTGCCGGTGTTCAGTCTAGATATCCTGCAAAAGAGAAGTTCATCCCAGAGTGAAGGTTAGCCGCTCCAAGGTCGGACGGCTGTTTCATCTCGGGCGCTTCCGGCCCGGCTGGACGGCCGGCGCGCTCGTCGATACCGGCTTATTCTGGGATATTTTTATCCTTACTTAGACATGCTTGGCTTTATTGATACATATGTGGCATTATCACGGCCATATCGTGAAATCCGGGCCTTGTCGGGCAATTTGAGACGCCCGATAAATACCGCCTGAAAGAGTCAGCCGAGCGTGAATCTGACCGACGCGATACGCAAAATCCGCCAGCTTCGGATGGTCAGCCGCGACCGCGGCGCCACGCCCGCCGAGATCGAAAACGCCGAAAGCCGCGTCCGCGCCCTGATGGAGCGTTTCGCGATCTCGACCGAAGCGCCGCCGGAACCGCGCCCGCTGTTCCGCATGAGCTGGGTCTACTGGGAGCATCTGCTGGGCGAATACGGGCTGGAATTGCGCCGTTTCGGCAAGCGCGGCAACGCGCAAATCGGCCGCGACCGGCTGATCGTGATCCGGCTCGATTCGGGCCATTGGCGGATCCAGCGGTCGGCCGCAACGACCGGCGCGCCGCTCGCGGCCGGAGTCGGGATCGAAACCCTGCGCGAATATCTGAAGCGCGAGGGGCCGCGTTATTACGCCTTTTCGTCGGGCACTCAGATGGGTTTCCGCCGCCGCTGAAATCACTCGCCGGCGCCGCGACCTTCCCGCCGCGTCGTCCGCCCGCCGGAGCCGGATAGTTGCGCGCGCGCGATGCGGTCGCGTCCGAAAATTGTCACAGAATGACACCTCGATGACGCCGCGATGACCGAATTTGGGCCGCGCGCTGGTCATGCACGCGCATTAAGCCGCGGAATTGCGCCGCGCGGGCGGCACGACGGTTGCTGCCAGCATAAGGCTCATCCTTCGATTGGAAGCCGTCTGTTTGCAGTATCCAGGGACCAACGAACAATTCCGGCAGATCTTTGACGCCAGTCCCGATCCAATCGTGATCACCCGTGTGAGCAACGGCCGGATCGTGCTCGTAAACGAGGAGTTCCTGCGCCTCAGCGGCCATCGGGTGGGCGACGCGATCGGCAGAACCGGAATCGAACTCGGGCTGTGGCCTGACCCGCGTATGAACGAATATTGCGCGGCGTTGCTGCAGAGCAATGGCACGATTCGCAATCTCGGCATGACCTTTCGCGGCAAGCTCGGCGAGCAGCGCACCTTCCTGTTGTCGGCGGCGGAAATCCACTTCGGCGGCGAGCCGTGCCGGCTCGCGATCGGCCGCGATATCACCGAGTTGCGCAAGATTCACGGCGAGCTGGTGGCGGCGCGCGAAGCGGCCGAGGCGGCGTCGCGCGCGAAATCGGAATTTCTCTCCAGCATGTCCCACGAAATCCGCACGCCGCTCAATGCGATTCTCGGGATGGCCGAGTTGCTGGCCGAGAGCAACGCCGATCCCGAACAGCAAAAATACCTGAGCCTGATGCGCAGCAACGGCAGCGCCCTGCTCAGCCTGATCAATGACATCCTCGATCTCGCCCGGGTCGAGACCGGCCGGATGCGGCTGGAGCGTTCGGAGTTCGACCTGCGCGCGCTCGTGGCCGGCGTGATCGACACGCTCAGGCTGCGCGCCGACGAACGCGGCCTGACGCTCGATTTGATCGTCGCCTCGGAGCTGCCGGCGCTGATGGTCGGCGATCAGTTGCGCCTGCGCCAGGTGCTGATGAATCTGATCGGCAACGCGATCAAATTCACCGAGCGAGGGCGGATAACCGTCGCGATCGAAGCCGAAGCCGACGCTTCCGCAAGCGCGTCAACCGCCCCTTCGGACCCGTGCGACGAGACCCTGACGCTGCATTTCGCCGTCAGCGACACCGGCATCGGAATACCCGAGGAGAAGCTCGGCGATATCTTCGCGAGCTTCACCCAAGCGGATTCGTCGACCGCGCGGCGCTATGGCGGCAGCGGACTCGGACTCACCATCGTCAAGCGGCTGGTCGAGCTGATGCACGGCAGGATCTGGGTCGAAAGCCGCGTCGGCGCGGGCAGCACCTTCCATTTCACGGTGCGGGTCGAGGCCGCGCGCCCCGTGCCGGCGCGTCCCGCGGCGCCGTCCGTCAATGGCCGCGCGGCGGCGCCGAAGGTTACCGAGCCGGCCGCGGCGCCGGAGCCGCGTATCCTTGCGGCCGACGATTCGCCCGACAATCGTTTTCTGCTGCGCGCTTTCCTCAA
>JAJXYM010000254.1 GCA_021780585.1 Deltaproteobacteria bacterium | reverse complement strand
TGCGCGAGGACGCGATCGCGCTCTACGGTTTCGCCACGATCGCGGAGAAGCAGGCCTTCGATCTGCTGCTCGGCGTCCAGCACGTCGGGCCGCGCCTGGCGCTCGCGATACTCTCGGTGCTCGCGCCCGAGGAGCTGGCCGACGCCGTCGGCAACGGCGACGTTGAACGGATCGACGCGGTGCCGGGCGTTGGTCCGAAAGTCGCCGAACGGGTCGTGCGCGAACTGCGTGATCGCGTCGGCGGGCTGGCGCTCGCGGCGGCCGAACGTTCGCCCGCGCCGATCGGCGCGCGCGGCGGCGCCAATGCGATGCTCGACGACGCCCTTTCCGCCCTGGTCAATCTTGGCTACAAACCGGTCGAAGCGCGGCGCGCGCTCGATTCCGTCGCCGACGGCGCGGCCGGAGACGGTCTCGAGGCCGTGATCAGAAAAACCCTGGCGGTGCTGCTCGGTGAAAAATAGACCGTCACGCGAAGCGGCCGCGGCCGCGCCGGAAGCGCTCGACGACCACGCCGCCGCCGCCGGACAGACCCGTGACGACCCGGCGAACGCGCCCATCACCGCCGCCGACGCGAGCGAACAGGAGCGCGTCTTCGACCTGTCGCTGCGGCCGCGCACGCTCGGCGATTTCGTCGGCCAGGAGCGGCTCAAGCGCGTGCTCGGGATGTCGATCGAGGCGGCGCGCCAGCGCGGCGAAGTGCTCGACCACGTGCTCTTTTCCGGTCCGCCCGGACTCGGCAAGACTTCGCTTGCGCACATTATCGCGCGCGAGCTGGGCGTGAACCTGCGCGCCACTTCCGGCCCGGCGATCGAACGCGCCGGCGACCTCGCCGCGATCGTCAACGACCTCGACGGCGGCGACGTGCTCTTCATCGACGAAATTCATCGGCTGGCGCGGCCGGTCGAAGAGGTGCTCTATCCCGCGATGGAGGACTTCGAGCTGAATATCGTCGTCGGCAAGGGACCGGGCGCGCGCTCGATGCGTCTGGCGGTGAAGCCGTTCACGCTGGTCGGCGCGACCACCCGTTCGGGCCTGCTGAGCGCGCCGCTGCGCGATCGTTTCGGCCAGCATTACCATCTGGATTTTTACCGGCGCGACGATTTGACCGAGATCGTCCGCCGCTCCGCGAACCTGCTCGGCGTGCGGCTCGCCGACGACGGCGCCGACGAAGTCGCCGGACGCGCGCGCGGCACCCCGCGGATCGCGAACCGCCTGCTGCGCCGCGTGCGGGATTTCGCGCAGGTCAACGGCGCCCCGGCGATCACGCGCGAGGTCGCGCTGGGCGGGCTCGAATTGCTCGAAATCGACGCCTGCGGCTTCGACCGGATGGACCGCGCGATTCTCGCCGCGATTATCGACAAGTTCGACGGCGGTCCGGTCGGCGTCGAGAGTCTCGCCGCGGCCGTCGGCGAAGAGGCCGACACGATCGGCGAGGTCTACGAACCCTATCTGCTGCAGGAGGGTTTCGTCGCGCGCACCGCCCGCGGCCGGGTCGCGACGGCGCGCGCCTACGCCCATCTGGGCCGCACCCGCCGCGGCCCGCTGCTCTGAACGGCGCCTCGGATTCGCGCGAGCGGCGGCTTGGCGATTGGCGCGCGAGCGGTTACGATGCGCGCATCGTCAGGTTCGGAATTCCCCCATGTGCGCCATTGAAGCGAACGTCCGCGCCGCCTTCGATCTCACCGCGACGGCCTATGACCGCGCGCGCCGCCAGCTCGTCCCGTGCTTCGACGCCTTCTACCGCGCGGCGGTCGAAGCGCTCGATTTCCCGGCCGGCGCGCCGCTCGCGACGCTCGATCTCGGCGCCGGCACCGGCCTGCTCGCGGGCTTCGTCGCCACGGCGTTTCCGTCCGCGCGCCTGACCCTGATCGATGTCGCGCCCGAGATGCTGGCGCGCGCGCGCGAACGCTTCGCGCCGATTATCGATCGCGTGCGTTTCGTCACCGCGGATTACGCCGCGGCGCCGCTCGAGGGCCCTTACGACGCGATCGTCTCCGCGCTGTCGATCCATCATCTGGAAGACGACGAAAAACGCGCGCTCTTCCGCCGGATTCATGCCGCGCTCAAGCCGGGCGGCGTGTTCGTCGACGCCGACCAGGTGGCGGGCGCGACGCCCGCGCTCGAACGCCGCAACAAGGCCCAATGGATCGCCCGCGCCCGCGCGCTCGGCGTGCTTGAGGACGACCTTGCCGGCGCGATCGGCCGGATGAAGTTCGATCGTCCCGCGACCGTCGCGGCGCATCTGCGATGGCTCGGCGAGGCCGGTTTCGAGAGTGTCGATTGCGCCTTCAAGGACGGGATGTTCGCGGTTTTTGGCGGTTGGCGCGGCGCCTGAACAATCTCGCCGCCGCCCGCGGCGACGCTACCATTTGTTACAAAAAATGTGCTAACAGCTTGTTCGTTGGCCTCGCCATAATGTTACGATCCAGGGCGTTGCGGGCGATCGACGCCGGCGCGCCGTCCGGGGCGGGGACGCGAAAGGCGAAGCCATGGCGCGCAAGAGGCGATCGGCTGCGTTCGCGATAGCGTTCGGATGCGTCGGCCTTGCGATGCTGGTCTTTGACCGGATTAGCGTGAGCGGTTTCGTCAGACCCGCGCCTCTGCCGTTAATCACCTCCAGTCCGATCATGGCCTGCGGCCGGATCGCCAAAGCCGGTTACTACGAAGTCGATAATCCCCTCTTCGCCAATCCGGAACCCGGCGATTGCCTGCAAATCTCCGCTCCCAACGTCTCGCTCAACCTTAACGGCCAGGACGTCTCTTCGACTTCGGGCAACGGTGTCGGCGTGCACGTGATGCCGACCGGGGCGCATGCCTTTATCGAGGGTCGCGGCGCCACGATCGCAGGCTTTGGCGAAGGCGTAGAGATCGACGGCCTGAACGCCTTCGCCGAGTATTTTGTCACGGAAAAGAACAGCGACGCCGGCGTCCTGCTCAACCGGGCGCATCAGGCTTACGTCGCCAATTTCATCACGAACAAAAACAGCTTCGACGGCGTGCGGCTGGCCAGCGCCGCGCAGAGCGCGATTGAGAGTTTCAGCGCCAGCGGCAACAATCGCTATGGCGTATGGCTCCTCGGCGCCAGCCACAACACGGTCTCGGGCTTCAGCATCTCGGATAACACGATCGCCGGCGTCTATCTTGGATGCGCGTTCAATGGACCGAAGGGCACTTGCGAAGGCCCGCCGCTCAAAAGCGCCTTCAATGCGATTTTCGACGGCTCGGCGACGACCAGTCAAAACGCCCCGCTCGAGGATTACGGCGTCGCGATCGACCTCGGCAATCTTTCGAACCGGGTAATCAATATCGTCGCGCAATGGAACACGACTCAGGATATCTACGACGCCAATACCGCGCCCTGCGGCAGGAATCTCTGGTTCGCGCTCGACGTGATCAAGACGCCCGCGCTGGGCGGATGCTCCGACTGACCGCATCGCCGCGACGATTCGGCCGCGGCCCCGGATGCCTTCCGCCGCGCGTGTGCGCGCGCCGCGGCCGTTTTTGGATTTAGCCGGATTTGCGCGTCAGAGCGGTCCGCGCTAATACTCGCGAATCGTCAACCGGCGCTGCACGGTGATGGCGGCAAGGCTCCCGGAAAGCGCGCCGCCGCGCCCACGTCGCGACCCGCGCATCCGCGCGCGCGAACCGTCATGGAGGACCGCAAATGTCCGATTATCGTCTGATTTCAGCCGATTCGCATTTCGTCGAGCCGCCCGCGATGTGGGCCGAACGGATCGCCCCACGCTTCCGCGATCGCGCTCCGCACACGGTCAGGAATCTCAAGGGGCGCGAGGGCGAGTTCTTCGTCTGCGAGAATATCACGCCGATGACCGTGGCGGGTTTTTTCGGCGCCGGCGTGCCGTCGGCCGAACTGCCCGAGCATAACAAGCGCGGCTTCGACGCGGCGCCCAAGAGCGTCTGGGACCCGGCCTGGCGAATCAAGGATCAGGACCGTGATGGCGTCGCCGCCGAGGTCATCTACACCTCGATGGGGATGCCGCTGTTCGGGCTCGACGACGCGGAGCTGCGCGCCGCCTGCTTCCGCGCCTTCAACGATTGGGCGGCCGATTACTGCCGCTACGACCTCAAACGGCTGATCCCGCTCGGTCTGATCACGCTCGAGGACATTCCGCAGGCGGTCGCGGAACTTGAGCGGATCGCGAAGCTCGGGATGCGCGGCGCGATGATCTGGGCGGAGGCGCCGAACGATCGCCCGTATGACCATCCCGACTACGAACCCTTCTGGGCCGCCGCGCAGGACCTCGCGATGCCGCTGTCGCTGCATATTCTGACCGCGCGCCAGGGCACCGGCGCGAATCCCGGAGCCGGGCGCGGCTTTCTGCTCTCGCTCGCCACTCTGCACCATCAGATCGAACGATCGCTGGCCGTGATGGTATACGGCGGCGTGCTGGAAAAATTTCCCGGCCTGCGAATTGTCTCGGCGGAAAACGACGTCGGCTGGATGCCGTATTTCATGTATCGGCTCGACACCGTGCAGAACCGGCTCGGCGCGGTCGGCGGGATGAAGCTGCCGCTGCGGGCGAGCGACTATATCAAGCGCCAGGTCTATGCGACCTTTATCGCCGATCCGGTCTTCGTCGATTCGCTGCAGCGCTACGGTCCGGACAATGTGATGTGGTCGTCGGACTATCCGCATACGGCGGCGACTTTTCCGCGCTCGCAGGAAATCGTCGCGAAACGCTTCGGCGCGCTGCCCGACGAACAGCGCCGCAAGATCGTCCATGACACCGCGGCGCGGGTCTACCGATTGAATTGATCGTCTGCGCCGCTCCGCCCGTCCCGCGCGCGGAGCGGCGCGTCACCCGATGCGTCCGGCGCCGGCTCAGGCGTCACGCGCGCCGGACGCGGCGCCCGAATCGTTCTCCGCCGCCAGCATCCGCGCGACCGCGCGGCGCGCGTGAAGGCCATCCCCGTTCCTGTCAAGGGCGCCCTTGACCGAGCCACCCCGCTTCCCGTCATGGCCGGGCTTGACCCGGCCATCCATCGGCATGGATTCGCGGGTCAAGCCCGCGAATGACAGAGGCGCCGGGACTGATGGCGCCGGCGCGAGCGCGTCCGGCTCGCCCGCAGCCGCGCGCCGCGATGCGGGCAGCGGTCTTCGAGCGCCGCGATCCGGCCGGCCGCGTCCCGGAAGAGCACGCTCTGGCGGCGTACGCTACCAGTGCAATTCTTCGTATAGCAATTTGCCGGTGGCGAAACGCTCGCGTCCGAGCGATCGCGCGTCCCCACCGCCGCGGGCGCCCGTGGCGATCAAATCGGCGAGCGCCTGTCCCGCCGCATAGGATTGCATCACGCCGTGGGCGCTGAACGAATGCGCCTCGAAGACGCGCGGCGCCGCCGCGCCCAGGATGCCGCTGCGGTCGGGCGTCATTTCGTACAGTCCGGCCCATCCCGAGAGAAAACGCAGCCGCTCGAAGCAGCTTGCCCGCGCATACATCCGCGGCCATATTTCGCGCTGAAAAAATTCTTCGCCGTCGAATTTGAAGCTGTAGCCAGCGGGTTCTTCGGGCGGTGAATAGCCGGCCAGGATATGCGGCCCGTCATTGTGGAAATAGACTCCCGACGAGTCGAAAATCATCCCGTAGCGCTCCAGCGTGACGGCGCGGCTGTCAACGACGCATAGCTGGCGGCGCACGGCCGCGGTCGGGCTGTCCAATCCGATCAGTTTGAGCACGTTTGGCGCCCAGGCGCCCGCCGTGATCGCGACCGCGTCGGCGACGATCTCGATCATTCGTCCGAGCGCCGGTTCGCCCGGCTCGTCCTGCGTGAGCATCCGCGCGACCTGCGCGTCGGTAAGCGCCGCGTCCGCCCGCCAGCAGAACAGGCGCGCTTCGCTCGGTCCGGTTTCGATCGCGTGGACGAAGGCGCCATCGATAAATTCGGCGCTATCGGCCCGCGCTCTTGCGCGATAATGCGCCTTGAGCAAATTCGAGTTGATCAAGCCGTCGCCGGACGAGAAGGTCGCGCCGGCGATACCGTCCAGATGGTCGATTTCGGGAACCCGTCGAGCGACTTCGCGCGGCGTCAACGCCTCGATCGGATGGTCGAGGTCGCGCTGAATCGGCAGGATCCGCAGCGCTTCGGCCCATCGCGCGTCATCATAAAGAATCAGGTAGCCCTTCTGGCGGAAGCCGATTTCATCGCGAATGGATTCGTAATAGCGAATCGAGGCGCGGCTCAGGGCGATATTGATCGGCTGCCACCAGGTCGCGCGCACGCCGCCGGCGTTGCGTTCGCTCGAACTCAGCCGGCCGCTCAAATCGAGGTCGATCAGCGCCGCGCGGATGCCGCGTTCGCCGAGCGCCATCGCAACGGCGCTGCCGATCGCGCCGGCGCCGATAATCGCGACGCCGTAGCGTTCGCGCCGGGGGGAAGTATGCGCGGTGAGGGTCGCCATGACGCGATCGGCCGGCGGAGGCGCGGGTCGCCCGCGCCGGCGCCGTCACTCCCAGCGCCGGTCCCAGCGGTCGAGAAACGTCACCCGGGCGACCGGCTCGCGCGTGACCGGCCCGAATCGGCCGATCGGATAGCCGATCGGAATCACCGCGAACGACTCGGCGTTGTCCGGCAGTCCGAGCGCCTCATTGACTTCCTTTTCGTAAAGCAGATGGCGCGTGGTGAGCGTGGCGCCGAGTCCGAGCGCGCGCGCGGCGAGCAGCATGTTCTGCACGGCGGGATAGATCGACGCGCCGGACATTTTTTCGAGTCCGACCGATTTGGCGAAGTCCCCCACCAGACAGCATACGATTAGCACCGGCGCCTCGTGCAGATGGTTGGTCAGATGTTCGACCGCCGCGAGCATCCGCAGCTTCTGCGCCTCGGTTTTGCCGGGCGGCGGCGGCGCGGCGCGATAGCGCGGAATCAGCCGGTCGAGCGCGCGCCGGTACGGCGCCTGGATTTTGCGTTTGACCTCCGGGTCCTTGACCACGACGAAGCGCCAATGCTGAACGTCGCCGCCCGAAGGCGCGCATAGCCCGGCTTCGATTATCCGGCGAATCAGCGCGTCCGGCACCGGATCCGGCTTCAGCCGGCGCATCGCGCGCATCGTATGGATCGCGTCGAACAGTCCAATTTCATCCGCCATGATCGTCTCTCCGCGCCGGCGTCGGGCGGCGCAAGCGCTCAGACCTGGATCAATTCGATCACCGTGCCGTCGGGATCGGCGCAGCAGACGAAGCCCTCTTCGCGGCCGTCGCGCACGCCGAACATCTGCGGTTCCGACCAGAACTCGATGCCCTTGGCCTTCAGTTCTTCATAATCCTTGCGCAGGGTGCGCGTGCGCAGGGCGATCCGGCACATCCCGGCGTGCCACAGATGCGGATACGGTCGGCCGGCGGTGGGGGGATTTTTCCATTCGATCAGATCGAGCCGGGTCGCGCGCGGATTATCGCCGAGGATCATCAGCACCGCGCGTCCACGGCAATCGGGGATCCGCAAGCCCTCGCTGAGCTTGTCGTTGCCGCCTTCCTTCAGATCGCGAATCACCTTGAAGCCGAGCAATTGATAGAACGCGAGCGAGCGTTCGAAGTTGGTCACGTTGACGTTGATATGGAAGATGCTTTCGATCATGGTGGCGCCTCGTGCGCGGTCGTGGATGCGAAGCGTTCCGTTCCTGATCGATCACTACCAAGATTCCGGGCGGCGCAACAAACGTCGCCATCGCGCGGACCCGGCCGTGCGCGTTTACTGACCCGCGCCATCGGCCGATAATCGTGGCGGCGAATAATCGCGGCCCGCGCGGCGAAGGATTGAGGGAGTCACCGATGGCATCCACGAAGACTGCGTTCCTGTTCGACGTCGATAACACGCTGGTCGATAACGATCGGGTGCAGGCGGAACTGATGCGCCAACTGGAGCACGACGTCGGCCCCGACTCGAACCGGCAATATTGGACGATTTTCGAGGAGTTGCGGGCGGAACTCGGCTATGCCGATTATCTCGGCGCGTTGCAGCGCTATCGCGTGCGCAATCCGCGCGACTTCCGCATCCTGGCCGTGAGCGACTTCCTCATCAATTATCCGTTCGCCAACCGGCTCTATCCCAATTCGCTCGACGTCGTCGCGGCGTGCGGGAACTTCGGCGCGCTCGCGATCGTGTCCGACGGCGACGTGGTCTTTCAGCCGCTCAAGGTCCATCGTTCGGGCCTCCACGAAGCGTTCGGCGGCAACGTCCTCATCTACATCCATAAGGAACAGGAGCTCGACGATATCGCCGCGCGCTATCCGGCCGACCATTACGTCTTTATCGACGACAAGGTGCGGATTCTCACGGCGGTGAAGAAAATCTGGGGCGAGCGCGTGACGACCGTCTTTCCGCGCCAGGGCCATTACGCGCTCGATCAGCGGGAGGTGGCTAAATATCCCGCGCCCGACGTCATGATCGAGCGAATCGGCGCGATGCTCGAACTCGATCTCGCCCGCCTCGCACGAACCTGACGGCGCCACGCCGGCGCGGGGCGATTTTCCGCGCGACTGATCGGAACGTCGGGGCGATTCGCCTCGCAAGCGCCTGATAGGGTTCCGAAAGCGGCGGTCGATGCCGAAATGGCTTCCCCCTGACGTTCGGCATCGGATTTGCTTTACAAGTAGGCTAATTCGTCGTGATTAATCGCGGCATCGGCGCAGCGCTTGCTGCCCGCTGGTCGCGACCACCAGGCGGAATCAGGCGGATAAGCGCCGGGCGAT
>JAJXYM010000087.1 GCA_021780585.1 Deltaproteobacteria bacterium | reverse complement strand
CCGCCGCCTTGAGCACGGTCTCGACCGGCTTGCCCGAGCGCACGACCACCTGGTTGCGCACTTTGCCCTCGAACCACTTGCGGGCGATCGCGAGCAGGTTCTTTTCGGCGAGTTGGTCGAGCTGCGCGCGCAGCGCCGTCGGAACCGCGTACAGGACGTATACGCTCGCGTCATTTTCGCGGGCGATAGTCTGGGCCAGCTTAACCGCCGGTATCGAGATTCGATCGAAATCGATCGGGAGAAGAATCTTTTTGAATATGGGGCGCTTCGCCCGCGCGCCGGACAAAGCGCCACGCGGGGGCGTCACGACCTGCGATTTCGCGGCATTGGGCAGCACGTCACGGCCTCCTTCGATAATCACTCCTTTATCACAGCGCCGCCGTTATCCCCCCAATTTTGATGCGGTTCCGAACCTCGCGGCGGTTGTCGCGCGGGTTTGACGCGGAATCACAAACTATTGATAAAACCGTGTTGCGCGCTGACCGCACCGCAAGGGCATGGAGCGCTTTCATGGCTGACGCGATGGCGTAAAAGGTGCATGCTCCGCAAATAGATGATCGACGATCCGTCATCTTCGGCCTTCGCCGACCCGCTCAGGCTCGTCTTTGTCGGCGACGTGATGCTTGGCAGGATGGTCAACCAACGCCTGCAGCAGGTTGGCGTTGACTACCCCTGGGGCGACACGATCGGGCTGTTTCGCGCCGCTGACTGGCGCGCCTGCAACCTGGAATGCGTGATTTCCGACCGCGGCAGACCGTGGTCGGCAACTCCCAAAGCGTTTCATTTCCGTTCCGACGCGAAAAACGTGGCGGTTTTGAAGGCCGCGGGAATCAATGCGGTTTCGGTCGCCAACAATCACGCTCTCGACTTCGAATACGACGCGATGCTGGAGATGCTGCGGCTGCTCGATCGCGCGGGAATCCAGCGCGCCGGCGCCGGCGCCGATCTTGCCGAAGCAACCAGGCCGAGCATCTCCAGGGTCAAGGGAAGGTCCATCGCGCTCGTCGCGTTTACTGACAACGAGCCCGGATGGGAAGCGGGACCGCTATGCCCCGGCCTGTTCTATCTGCCGATCGACGTGACCGATGAGCGCGCGCGGCAGCTTTTTGACATCGTCCGCGAGTCGCGCAGGTCAACTGATTTAGTCGTTGTCGCGGCGCACTGGGGGCCGAACTGGGGCTACGAACCGCTGGCCGCGCATGTGCGCTTCGCCCACGCGCTGATCGACGCCGGCGCCGATATGATTTTCGGCCATTCCGGCCACGTCTTTCAGGGCGTCGAGTTTTATCGTGGACGCCCGATCATGTATTGCACCGGCAATTTCATCGACGACTACGCGGTCGACGAAATCGAGCGCAACGATGAGTCTTTTGTTTTCAATCTGGAGTTCGACGGCTGCCGGATGAAGCGGATGACGCTCTATCCAACGGTGATCGCCGACTGTCAGGCGCTGATCGCCCAGAACGACCGAGCCGACTCGATCGCGTCCAAAATGGCGCGCCTATGCAATCGCCTCGGGACCGTGGCGCGCTGGTTGGAAGGTGAAAAAATCCTCGAGATTCGCGGCTGATATGGGTAATGCACGCGCGCGGCGCGCCGCTTTGGGTCAGCCAGCCATCAGCCCCGGAAGTATGGGAGCGCGCTCTTACCTCGTAAGAGGGCTTGGCTATGCGGACGGTTTCACGAGTTGTGGCCACAACGCCGGGCGCCGCGGGAGGATTTCGTCGCGAGCCTATGCGCTCTCCGTCACGCGGTCCGAGTGAAGGGTTGACGCGATGTTGACGATCGACGGCTCGTCGGGCGAGGGCGGCGGCCAGATTCTGCGCACGGCGCTCGCCCTCGCGATCGTAACCGGAAAGCCGTTTCGTATCGAGCGAATCCGGGCCGGCCGGGAGAAACCAGGCCTCCTCCGCCAGCATCTCGCGGCGTTGAAGGCGGCCGCGGAAATCTCCGGCGCGACGGTCGACGGAGCGACGCTCGGCGCCGGCTCTCTGAGCTTTCGCCCCGGCCGGGTGCGGCCCGGTGAATTTACCTTTGCGGTGGGCAGCGCCGGAAGCGCCACGCTCGTGTTGCAGACGGTTCTTCCCGCGCTCTTGACGGCATCGGCGACCTCCAGACTGATTCTCGAAGGCGGAACGCACAATCCGGCGGCGCCTCCTTTCGACTTCCTGGCCAGGTCCTTTCTTCCACTCATCAATCAAATGGGACCGACGGTCACCGCGAAGCTTGAACGTCCGGGATTTTATCCCGCGGGCGGCGGGCGTTTTAGCGTCGCCATTGTCCCGGTCTCGCGCCTGCTGCCGCTGGAAATCCAGGAACGGGGCGTGATCCGGGCCATCAGGGCCCGGGCGATCGTCGCGAACCTGCCGCGCTCGATTGCGGAGCGCGAGGCGAATCTGACGCGGCGGCTGCTTTCGCTGTCGGAGGACTCGGTCACAGTCGAACAGATTGAAGGCGCGCAAGGTCCGGGCAACGTTGTGGTGATCGAGATCGAGGCGGAACACCACACCGAAGTGTTCACTGGCTTCGGCGCGGCGGGCGTTCGCGCCGAAACCGTCGCGACCAAAGCGGCGCGGGAGGCGCGTTCCTATATCGCCTCGGGAGCTCCCGTGGGCCCCTACCTCGCGGACCAGCTCCTGATTCCGATCGCGCTGGCCGGAGCGGGGCGATTTCGCACCGGACCCCTGTCCCGTCACACCACCACGAATATCGCGGTCATCCGCCTGTTCCTCGAGATTGATATCGATTGCGTCGCGGAGCCCGGGAGAATCTGGACCCTAACAATCGCTCGCCATGCGCGGAGCCGTCAGTGACGACCACTAAGGCTGGATTGCCCGGATGATACGCATTGGCGCGGGCAAGGGGCGGCCCGGAGGATATGGCGTGCTCGCCGTCACTGTCCGAAGCGCCTTCAAACCGTGCTCCGCGACGAGGTATGTCAGCGGTTCCGCGGTCTGGAAATCGATAGCCGCTCGTTCGCGATAAGCCGCGAGATTGAGACTTCATCAAATCGAGCGTTTGTATAATTGAGCGCCTCTGGCGATATGCTGTCATTCCGCCGGCGGGAGGGGACATGCGCTGCTCAAAGTGTAGTTCCGACAACCCCGATGGCGCCAGGTTCTGCATCGAATGTGGAATCGCGCTGAGCCACAAATGCGCCGGGTGCGGCTATGAAAATCTGGCGCGCGCAAAATACTGCGTCGATTGCGGCGCGCCGTTGGAGGCGGCGTCCGCTCCGCCCGCCGCCGCTGTCGTTGGACCGCCGGAAACCGCCTATGGCGAGCGGCGGCATCTGACGGTGCTGTTCTGCGACCTGGTCAATTCGACCGAGATCGCGGCGCGGCTCGATCCCGAGGAATGGCGCGACATCGCCGCGCGGTATCAGCGCACGGCGGCCGAGGCGGTCACGCGGCTGGGCGGTCATGTCGCGAAGTATCTCGGCGACGGACTGGTGGTTTTTTTCGGCTGGCCGGAGGCGCACGAGGACGACGGCGAGCGCGCGGTGCGCGCGGGGATTGCGGCCATCGACGCGGTCGCGGCGCTCAACGAACGCGTCAGTGGCATCCAGAATGTGAAGCTCGCGGCGCGGGTGGGAATCGACGCCGGCTCGGTGGTGGTCGGCCACGGCGGCGGCAAGGAGGCCGACGTGTTCGGCGACGCGCCCAACATCGCCGCGCGCGCGCAGGCCGCCGCGCCGCCCAACTCGGTCTTCATCACCGCCGCGGTGCATCAGCTCGTCTCGGGTTTGTTCGTGGTTGAAGATTGCGGCGCGCAGCCGCTCAAGGGCGTCGATCGTCCCGTCCAGCTCTATCGCGCGATCCGGCCCACCGTGGTGCGCCGGCGCACCCATGGCGCGGCCGCGCGCGCGTTGACCCCCTTCGTCGGCCGCGAAGACGAGCTGCGCATAGCGCTCAGCAGGTGGGAGCGGGCGCGCGAGGGCAAAGGTCAGCTCGTTCTCGTCATCGGTGAACCGGGGCTCGGCAAGTCGCGACTGGTCGAAGAGTTCCGCGCGCGCATCAAGGATGAGCCCCATCTGTGGGTCGAGTGCGCCGGCGAGCAATTGTTCGCCAACACGCCTTTTTTCGCCGTCACCCGGATGCTCGATCAGGGTCTCGGCTGGCGGGGCGACGAGAGCGAAGAGAACAAGGTGACGCTGCTGGAGAACGCGCTGGGACAGGCGGGACTGAAGCTCGACGAGGCGCTGCCGCTGATCGCCGAGTTGCTCAACCTGCCGATTCCGGAGAAGTATCCGCCGCTGATGTTTCCGCCGGAGCGCAAGCGCAAGCGGCTGCTGGCCGCTCTCGCCGGATGGGTGCTCGGCGCGGCGCGCGGGCAACCGGTTTTGATGGCGATGGAGGATCTGCACTGGGTCGATCCCTCGACGCTCGAACTCCAGCGGATGCTGGTGGAGCGGAGCGCCACCGCGCCGCTGATGCTGCTCTACACGGCGCGGCCCGAGTTCCGCGCGCCGTGGCCGATGCGGGCGCATCACGCGCAAATCACGCTGAGCCGTCTTAACAATCGCCAGACCCGCGAGATGGTCGCGGGCGTGGCCGCCCGTTCCGCGCTGTCCAAAGACGTAATTGATGCGGTCGTCAGGCGCACCGACGGCGTGCCGCTGTTCGTCGAGGAGCTGACGCGGCTGATGCTCGAGGGCGACGGGCGCTCGGTTGCGCGCGGGATTCCCGCCACGCTGCGCGACTCGCTGACCGCACGGCTGGACCGGCTCGGAACCGCCAGGGAGGTCGCGCAGCTCGCGGCCGTGCTCGGACGCGAGTTCTCCTACGAGTTGCTTCGGGCGGTCTCGCCCACGCCGGAAAATGAACTGCAAGCGGCGCTCGGGAAGCTGGCCGACGCGGAGCTGATCTATGCGCGCGGCGTCCCGCCCGAGACGCAATATCGGTTCAAGCACGCGCTCATCCAGGACGCCGCCTACGAAGTCGTGCTCAAGAGCAGGCGCAAGGAGCTGCATCGGCGCGTCGCGCAGACGATCGTCGAGAAGTTCCCGGCGCTGGCCGATACGCGGCCCGAAGTTCTCGCCCGTCACTGGACCGACGCTGGAGAGGCTGAGCCAGCTATCGCCGCGTGGAAGAAGGCCGGCGAGGTTGCGGAAGCGCGGCGCGCGTTCAAAGAGACTGAGGAAGCTTATCGGAAGGCGCTGGCGATGCTCAGCTCCCTGCCCGAAACGCCCGCGCGCGACGCCCGCGAGCTCGAGCTTGTGAGCGCACTTTTCTGGGTGCTGGCGATGACCAGTGGGTGGACCGCGCGTGAAACCGTCGAGGTAACCACTCGCGCGCGCGCCCTTGCCGAGCAAAGCGGCAGCCTGGGCCAACTTGTGCAACAGCTTTTCGTTCAATGGACCAGCGTTTTCGTCTCCGGCGACCTTCCCGGCGCCATCGCGGCCGCAGACCAGATGCTCGACTTTGCCCGGCGCGGGGACGACCCCACGAGTCGCGCGTTCGCGCACTCCGCTCAAGTCATGTCGCGCTTCTATCGCGGAGATTTCATCGGAGCGGATGAGCATTTCGCGCGTTTCGGCGCCTTGCTCGAAACAGCTCCGTTAAAGCTATTTCCTTCAAACGTGGTGAATACATCCGCGTACGCAAGTCTTATCGCGTGGATTCTGGGCCATCCCGACCAGGCCCGCGCGCGTATGGCCCGCGCAATTGCTTTCGCTCGCGATACTCAGAACCCTACCGATCTGGCGTTCGCGCGATATTTCGAGGGCTGGCTGTACTGGCTTCTGGGGGAACCGCGGCTCTCCGAGGCCGCCACCGAGCAAGCCCTGAAGTTGTGCGAAGAACATGGCTTTACCTACCTCAGACATCTCACCCGTAGCGTTCTCGGCTGGTCGAAAGCGCGCGCCGGCCGCACGAGCGAAGGCATTGCTCTGATCCGCGACGGATTGTCCGGCGTGGCGAGCATCGGGGCAAGGATCGGCATCCGCAATCTGCTCACGTCGCTGGCCGAGGCGCAGGCCCACGACGGCGCGATCGGCGACGCTCTGAACACGCTCGAGGACGCGCTGCGGGAGAACCCCGAGGAAGCTGTATTCCAGCCCAATATTCTGAAGGTTCGCGCGGAACTGCGGCTCAAACTCGGCCAGAGCGAACTTGCCGAGGCCGACTACCGCGAGGCGATCGCGCTCGCGCAGAAGATGGGCGCGAAAGCTTTCGAACTCCAGGCGACAATGGGTCTGGCGCGGATGCGCCAGGCGCGCGGCGCGCGCGCCGCCGCCCGCGATCTCCTCGCGCCCGTCTACAACTGGTTCACCGAGGGCTTCGAAACGCCCGACCTGAAAGACGCCAAGGCGCTGCTCGACCAGTTGACCGAGTAGTGCGCCGGCGGGCGCGCCCCCACGCCTCGCCCGCGGTATTTGCGCCGCGTCCGCGCCGCTCCGCGCGCTTGACTCGGCTCGACCGCTCGCCGATGGTCGATCTTGATCCGACCATCAGGACATAACCCTGTATTTGATCCATGGTTCGCGAAAAGCACCCGCCGCGCCGAACAGCTTTCGGCGTCACCCGCCGCCGCTTCGTGCAGGGGCTGATCGCGGGCGGCGTGGTCGCGGCGCTGGACCTGTCGCCATGGACGGCGCTGACCTTGCCCGCGCAGAATCGCCCATCCGTTCTGCGTGGTAGCCATTTCGATCTGGCGATAGAAGAGGTCGCGGTCAATTACACCGGTAAAACCCGCGTCGCGACCGCGATCAACGGCTCGATCCCGGGACCGGAACTGCATTGGCGCGAAGGCGACACCGTAACGATCGCCGTCACCAACCGGCTGCGCGATACGACCTCGATCCATTGGCACGGCATCCGCGTTCCCGCCGCGATGGACGGCGTGCCCGGCCTGAGCTTTGGCGGTATCGCCCCGGGCGCGACTTTCGTCTATCGCTTCCGGGTTCCGCAGCACGGCGCGTATTGGTATCACAGCCACAGCCGCTTCCAGCAACAGACCGGCCATTACGGTCCATTGATTATCCATCCCGCCAGCGATCATTCAACAATTGAGTACGATCGCGATTACGTAATCCTGCTCTCGGACTGGACCGACGAGAATCCCGAGACTTTATTCAGCAATCTCAAGCGGCAAAGCGACTATTACAATTTCCATCAGCGCACGGCCGGCACGTTCATTTCCGACGTTCGGAAAAACGGTCTTGGCGCGACCATTTCCGACCGTCTGACGTGGGGCGCGATGAACATGAGTCCGGCCGATATCCTGGACGTCAGCGGCGCGACCTACACCTATCTGCTCAACGGACGTCCGCCCGCGGCCAACTGGACCGCACTGTTCAATCCCGGCGAGCGCGTGCGATTACGCTTCATCAACGGCTCCTCGATGTCCATTTTCGACGTGCGGATTCCCGGCTTGCCGATGACCGTCACGCAGGCCGATGGCAACGACGTCGAACCGGTGACGGTCGATGAATTCCGCATCTCGGTCGCGGAAACCTATGACGTCATCATCGAGCCGCGCGCGGCTTCCGCCTATACGATCTTCGCCCAATCCGAGGACCGCACCGGCTATGCGCGCGGCACGCTCGCGCCCCGCGCCGGGATGACCGCGCCGGTCCCGCCGATGGATCCGCGACCGCTGCTCACGATGGTCGATATGGGGATGGGCGGGATTCCGGGCATGAAGATGGACGGCGCGGCCAAAGGCGCAACGATGCGGCGCGGAATCGGAACCGGAATCGAGCACATGCCCGGAGTCAAGATGGAAGCGCCATCGCCGGAACCGTCCGCGGGCGCGGGAACGTCGAGCGGCGAGACGCGCGATATGGACATGGCCGACATGCCGGGCATGAAAATGCCCCGCGCGCCGATCGCGCCGCCGCCGGCATTCGCTCCGCCCGCGACCGGCGATGCGCGTTTCGGCACGATTCCGTTTCCGCAGCCTGGCGCGGATACGCCCATTTTTTCAGCGCCCGCGCCAACGCCGCCGCCCATCCCGCCCAAGCCGATCGCGCTCCGCGCCGGTCCCGAGGTCGACAACGTCGCGATCGCGCCGACCGCTCGGCTCGCCGAGCCCGGCCTCGGACTCGATCGCAACGGCCGCCGCGTCCTCACCTACGCCGACCTGCGCGCCCGTTATCGCGGCGCCGATCCGCGCCCGCCGGATCGCGAAATCGAGCTCCATCTGACCGGCAACATGGAACGCTTCATCTGGGGCTTCGACGGCCACAAGTTTTCCACGGCCGAACCGATCCGCCTCAGGCTCGGCGAACGAGTGCGGATCGTCCTTGTCAACGATACGATGATGGCGCATCCGATCCATCTGCACGGGCTGTGGAGCGAACTTGAAAACGGTCACGGCGAACATCGGCCCTACAAGCACACGATCGCCGTCAAGCCGGGCGAGCGGCTGAGCTATCTCGTCAGCGCCGACACGCCCGGCCGATGGGCCTTCCACTGCCATCTGCTCTACCACATGGAAGCCGGGATGTTCCGCGAGGCGATCGTGTCATGAACCCGCCGACCGCCTCCGGCGCCGGCGCCGCGCGCGCCGGGATCGCGGCAAGGATTACGCGCAGCGCGGGTCTGATCACGGCGATCGCGATTGCGCTCAGCCTCAGCGCGACCGCGCGCGCGCAATCGGTCGCGGCCGGAAGCCGGTCGCCGGCCGTGGCGGCGGTCGCTCAATGGGAACCGCCGGTGATGGACGATCAGATATTCTGGCAGGTCCTGTTCGACCAGCTCGAAGGGCGCACCAACGGTCCCG
>JAJXYM010000012.1 GCA_021780585.1 Deltaproteobacteria bacterium | reverse complement strand
CCCCTCCGGTGGACGCATAGCTCAGCCCGGTTAGAGCACTTGCCTCACATGCAAGGGGTCCCAGGTTCAAGTCCTGGTGCGTCCACCAAACCCATCCCAACAATATCGAGGACAGGTTGCGCGATAGAGTGCCCAAGAAGTAACCGCTTGTGTCGGTTCGGCGTAGGATTCTCGAAAATCTGCATACTGTTCCCAAGTTTCTCGGCTGGAAGCTCCTCGACGCAGGTGCTGCAACTCTGCTAAAACGGCGAACATCTAGGGGTAGTGGGTGGTCGAGATGAGGGGAAGAGACCGAGCCATCTTGTCTGCTCTCGAAAAGCAAATATCGAAGATTCGACCTAGGCTGTCGGAGAAGCGTCGGCCTTTTATCGTCGAATTTGCCGGGACACCCAAGTCCGGAAAGACGACGACGATTGGTGCGGTCCACCAGTTTCTTAAGAGGAATGGCGTAGTCGTTCGCACCTTCCAAGAGCGCGCCTCCGTGGCTCCCTTGGTAGATAAGGGCACCGCTTTCTTCAACACGTGGGTGACTTGCGCCACTCTTAACGGGATAATCGAGGCATTAGAAGACGAAAAGCTCGATGTTCTTATCCTGGACAGAGGACTCTTTGACGGCTTGGTTTGGATCGATTGGCAGGAAAAAACGCACCGGGTGTCTCTTGCGGAAGCCGATGGATTCCGAAGCTTTGTGCTGACTCCTCGTTGGCGTGGGCTCGTCGACTTGGTGTTCGTCATGCATTGCGACGCCGAAACGTCCCTCAACAGGGAACACGCGAAGCAAATCACTCTTCGTCGCGGAGCGATAATGAACGCCTCCACCCTGGCACAGCTGCGAGAGCATTATTTGGAAGCCGCAAAGCGTTACAAACGTGACTTTAAATCTGTCACCGTTATTGAAAACACCAGAGGCCCCGAGATGAGGACTATTATAGACATCGCAAAGTCAATTTTGAAATCACTGGGCCAATTCGCAGACGAAGATGTGCTCTGCCTACCGCGGAAATCCCTGGAGGGTCAGGTCAAGCTTTCCGAAAGGAAGGTGGTGACGCCAAGCTGGAAGGCAGTCGCCAGACTTGTCAACCGACGTGGGACTTATGTGGCGAGATCGGCCGCCGAGGCATCGGACGAACTCCTGCAGGTCGTTCCGGTATGCATTATCCGAAACGGTGACCGCTTTCTCACAAATGTGCGGCACGAACCGGGCGAATCGCTTCATGAGGCGCTCGGAAATTGGGCTGGGGGCCATGTAAGAAAGCAAGATTTGGATGATGCGAAGTCGAAATGGGCCAGCGTCATGGTAGGACTCCGAAGGGAACTGCACGAAGAACTTTCGTTGGAAGATTTGCCTCAATTGCAGCCGATTGGAATTGTGTACAGCTCAGAAGATAAACGCGCTGCCCGCCACATAGGTATCGTTTTTCAAGCGGCATTTTCCGATCTTGCTAACATCGCTGCTTTCGACAACAAGACAATTCGCGAGCGACCAAATCGATACGTCAGAACCAATTGGATGGAAAAGAAAGAACTCTGTCGGACTCTCGATTCTCAACGAGACTGGTCAAAAGCAATAAGCAACTTCTTGGTCCAGGCATAAGCGGCGAATATCGCCAGGAATCTGCTCGCCGGATGGGAAGGGAATGAGGAGACCGTCATGAAAATCGACGGCGCGCTGGCCGCGGCGCGACGCGGCGCCAGTAACCATCGGACCGCGATCAAATCGCTTGGCGAGGGATGGGTGGGCGAGGAGGCTCTGGCGATCGGACTATACAGCGCGATGGTCGCCAGGTCGTTTCCCGAAGCGATCGCAATCGCGGCGAATCATGACGGCGATAGCGACTCGACCGCGTCGATCGCGGCGCAGCTATACGGTATGCGCCGCGGGCTTTCCGACCTGCCGCATCGGTGGATCACGCGCCTCGACGTGAAAGACGTGATGCTCCGACAGATCAGGCGGACCTATTTCCCGTCGGCGCGGGGCGACGCCCTGGACGCCGCTTCGCGTCAGCGTTGGGCGCCGGGAGCGGCGGTGAAAACGCCCTGATGCGAAGCGATTCCGGCGGGGGGTACGGCAGCGCTCGCGGCGCTGGAACGCATACCGGCCGGGCGTTTTATGGGCGCTGGCCGGATTGGCGCGACGGCCGATTCAGCGTCATGGCTCAGCGCATAATTCAGGGCGAATTTTTCGTCGCCGCCCGCCCGCACCCATCGCGCCAGTTCATATAGTCGCGGGTCGTCATTCCGCTCCGACATGCGCTCGAGAATTCGCGCGGCCGCGGCGCGGTTCGCATCGTCGCGATCGCGCGCGATCGCGCTATTCAATGCGTATTGCGGATCGCCGCCCCGTCCGACCCATATCGCCAGATCGGCGATATCGGGATCGTTATCCGCCTTCGCCATGCTTTGCAGGATTCCCTCGGTCGCCGCACGTTCGCTAATTGCGTTCACTGACGCGCGTTTGAGACTTTTCATTTCCTGCCGAGTGTAGTTCGCCTGAATATCATTCGTCTTGATCCACGAATTGTTTAAGGCGACAGTCGATTCAGTACCCATGGCTCCGGTCGCTCCGGGCGCCGCGACGCCAGCGAGCGATCCCGCTTCCTCGACGGCGGGCGCGGCCAACAGCGCGCATCCGTTCATTAACAAGGCGAGCGCCAACGGCGCAAAAATCACTCTCATGTCTCGGTCATCCTTATTATTCAGCGAGAACGGATCAGTGAGCCGCGGCGCGCGCCAGTTCGCCTGCGGCGTGGCCGCTCATTCGTTCGAGTAGACGCCGAACCCGGCGTTTCACGCGGGCGGCGATCGTCCGTCGCGCCGGCAATGCTGTTTATTTAATCATAATTCGCCGGGTCTTGCGCTCGATCACGTCAATTTTTTCCGCAGCCGAAGTATATGACGATGCAATGGTCAGATATTGCGATTCCACTGTCGCACTGAGGCCGTCTGATTGTCTCGATCGCCTGAATATTGTCGGGGGTTATTATTGGCTGGCTCGCGTACCTCCGACGTTCCTTATTCTTTCACGCTTCGGAACAGATCCTGGCAATTTGACGCAATTGATATGCTCAGGATGCGTGGCGCCGCCACGACTGGTTATGTATGTCTACGCGATAGATCTGGCGCTCCAGATGGTGCGGCCGCCAGCCGGCGTGGATGCGTCGCTCGACCATCTAATCGGGTCGCTCGGGTTCGCGGCCATTGCGTGGCCGGTGATAAAGCCGACCTGGGCCTTTTGCGGGGAACCGGCGGTTCCCCATCGACCGGTGGGCAGTGATGATCTTCGTGCGCGGCGGATAGCGTCGAAAATCGTTTGCCGCGCCGGGATCTTCTGGTTGCGATCGGCGTGAGCGCCACGGTGGGTCGCGCCGATATTGTTGCGATGGGGTCGCGAATCGGGCGGCGGCGCGCAGGTATGAACGACGGTCGCGAGGGCGCGAGTCCATCGCGTTCCGCGCGGATTTGGGTTGCATCGGGGCGCCTCGGCGCATAAGGCTTTTTGACGTGGACCGCGCGCTAACCCAGCATACCAACCGCCGCTACGACGAGCAGCTTGCGCAGTTGCGCGAAGCGCTGCTGGCGATGGGCGAACTGGTGGACGCGCAGATTCGCGACGGCGTGGACTGTTTCCTCGGCTGCGATCGCGCGCGCGCGGCGGCGGTCGCGGCGCGTGACGCCGAAGTCAACCGGCTCGATACCGAGATCGACGATCGGTGCGTTGGCGTCCTCGCCCTCAATCAGCCCGCGGCGGTCGACCTGCGGCTGATCATGGCCGCGCTCAAAATTACCACCGACCTCGAACGCGTCGGCGACCAGGCCGCCTCGATCTGTAGCCGACTGGTCGAACCCGCGCATCTGGCGGCGCTCGGCGTTGACGACGAACTCGCGCGGATGGCGCGGCTGGCGCGCGCGATGGTGCGGGAGAGCCTCGACGCGCTCGCCAATCTCGACGCGACGCGGGCCAAGGCGGTGATCGTTCGCGATGACGAACTCGACGGGCTGCATCACGCGCTGCTTAATCGCGTGCTGGCCGTGATGATTGACGAGCCGGGCGGGATCGGACCGGGCACGCGGGTGGTGTTCGTCTCGCGCTCGCTCGAACAGATCGGCGATCACGCGACCAATATCGCGGAGGCGGTGGTCTTCATGGTCGAAGGCCGCGACATCCGGCATCGCGAACGCCGCGCGCGCTGACTTTCGCCGGGCGTGAACGGAACGCGCCGTCGCTCAGGCGCGTCGGCGCCAGTCCGTCGGGCCCAAGTCGCGCTTACACGCTAAAATCGCAGATGACGAAGTCGTGATCGGAAACGCGGCCGGCGAACCATCCCGGCCGCGCCGGAATCACCCGCGCGCTGCCAGGCGCCGGCGCGAGCTCGCGCGCCGCGATCCAGTCGAGCTTAGGCCGCATCGGCGGCGGAATCGCCCGCGCGAAGGTGAAGGTCGGCGCGCCCGCGTGATTCGCGCCGTCGGCGGCAAAACCGGCCCGTGCGAGTTCTGCGAACAGCGGCTCATAGCGTTGCGGATAACGGAAGCGCCGCGGCGTCATCGCCATCCGCGCCGCGACGGTCGCCAGCGCGGCGGGCGTCGCCAGCTCCATCGTGGTCGTGTTCCAGTCGCCGCCGACAATCGCCGGACCGGTCGGTTCGAACGCGCTCATGAAGACCGCCATCTGCTCGGCCCGCCGCGCCGGCGCGCATCGGCTATTCAGATGCGCCAGACCGATCGTAATTCGGCGGCGGCCGAAGCGTGCCGACGCGATCAGTGCGCGTGGCGCTCCGACCAGCGAGACGCGCCGCCAACTCGAACTGAAGCGCGGCAGGGCGATACCGCGCACCTCGTCGAGCGGCTGGGCGCATAAAATCGCGTTGCCGATGAATGAGGTCGCGCGCCGCGCGTCGCCCAGCGCGAATTCCGGACCGTAGGCGAAGCTCATCCCGAGGGCGGCCGCCAGCTCGGCCGCGATTTCGCGCCCGGCGGAGCGCTCCAACCGCCAATCGGCTTCGCACAGCAAAATCACGTCCGCGCGATCGAGCGGCGGCCGTCTGAGACAGGCGAGGATTCCCTCGAAGCGCGAACCCGTGCGCGCATTGAAGACGACGACCCGGATCGTTCGTCCGGCAGTGCGCGGACGCCGGTTTACCACCGTCGGCGGGAACGCCGGATGCGCTTCCGGCGTTTCCGCAATGTTCGGATTCGGACTCATCGATTGTCGTGTCGTATTCGCCGGCGCGTTCAGCCCGCGACCGTCCGGGCCAGTTGCTCGAACGCGGTCAGCGGCGCCGAGCAGGTCCGCTCGCGGCATACGTAGCCGGTCAGGCGCCCGTCGATCTGACGCTTGTCACGCGCCGCCTCGGGCACGAATGCGGCGGCGCCGTCGCGAGGATCGGTCGCGAACAACGCGCGATTCGGCAGATAGATCAGGCCGAGACGCTCGATCCATTCGCCGAAGTCGGCGCCGTCGCGGACTCCAACCAGCACGATTTCGGTCGCGCCGCGATGATACCGGTCGAGCGCTTCGAGCATATGCGCGAAGGCGAACGGCTGCTTCTCCATCGCCGCGCCGAACAGCCTGAGCGCGCGCGCCGCATGATCGGCGTAACGCCCGTCGCCAGTGTACGAATCGAGTCGCAGCAACGCCATCACGGCCGCGCTGTTGCCCGACGGGGTCGAACCGTCGAAGGCGGCCTTGGCGCGCGCGATCAACTCCTCGTGATCGTCGGAGGTGAAGAAGAAGCCGCCCTGATCGCGATCGGCAAAATGTTCGACGATCACGTCGGCGAGTCCGCGCGCCATTTCGATATAGCGCCAATCGAGCGCCGTCTCGTATACGTCGATCAGCGCGTTCGCCATCAGCGCGTAATCTTCGAGGTAGGCGTTGAAGCGCGCGACGCCGTCCTGGTACGAGCGCTTGAGCCGCCGCCCGTCCGACATCCGCGTCATTACGAAATCGGCCGCCTTGCGCGCCGCCTCCAGATAGCGCGCGTCGCCGCTCGCGCGATAACCTTCGGCGAACGCGCCGATCATCATCCCGTTCCACGCCGCCAGGATTTTGTCGTCGCGTCCCGGATGAACCCGTCGTTCGCGGGCGGCGAACAGGCGCGATCGAATTTCCGCGATCGCCGCGGCCATCTCGTCTTCGGACTTGCCGAAGAGCCGCGCCGCGTCGGCAAGACCGATCGTGCGATGGGGAATGTTGCGGCCCTCGAAATTCCCCTCCGCGGTGATATCGAACCAGCGCCCCGCGATCGCCGCCAATTCCCCGCCCAGCTCGGCTTGCACTTCGGCCGGCGTCCAGACGAAGAATTTGCCCTCTTCGCCTTCGCTGTCGGCGTCCTGCGAGGAGTGGAAACCGCCCTCGGGACTCGTCATCTCGCGGATCACATAGTCGAGGATTTCGCGCGCCACACGCATCAGCTCGGGATCGTTCAGCGCGCGGCCGGCGTCGAGATAAAGCCGCGCCAGCAGCGCGTTGTCGTACAACATCTTTTCGAAATGCGGCACGAGCCAGCGTTCGTCGACGCTGTAGCGATGGAACCCGCCGCCGATCTGATCGTAAATCCCGCCCCGCGCCATCCGCGTCAGCGTGTCGCGCGTCATCTCGGCGAAGCTCGGGTCGCCGTCCGCGTCATACATCCGCAGGAACAGCGAGAAGACGAAAGTGTTGGGAAACTTCGGCGCGCCGCCGATCCCGCCGTTGGCGCTGTCATAATGGCGCGCCAGCTCGCGCGCCGCCCGCAACGGCAATTCCGCGGCCGGTTCGCCGCCCGCTTGATAGGCGCCGAGCGAGCCCATCGCCGTCGCCAGCCGTTCGACGTTATGGGTCACGTCGCCGCGATGGTCGCGCCAGGCCTCGGCGATCGCCGTGAGCAGGCGCGCAAAGCCCGGCAGGCCGTGCCGATCGACGGGCGGGAAATAAGTCCCGCCGTAAAACGGATTACCCTGCGGCGTCAGGAACATCGTGAGCGGCCAGCCGCCGCGACCCGTCAGCAGTTGCACCGCGTCCATGTAAATCTGATCGAGGTCGGGCCGCTCCTCGCGATCGACCTTGATCGAGATGAACGATTGATTCATCAGTCGCGCGATCGCCTCGTTCTCGAACGATTCGCGCTCCATCACATGGCACCAATGGCACGCGGAATAACCGATCGAAAGCAGGATCGGCTTGTCTTCGCGCCGCGCCCGCTCCAGCGCCTCGTCGCCCCACGGATACCAGTCGACGGGATTATGGGCATGCTGGCGCAGGTACGGACTCTGCTCGTTAATCAGCCGATTGGCCTTGCGCGCGAGGGTTTCGGAATCGCTATGGTCGCTCATTTCGATCAGCTATCGCTGGGGGGTTATCGCCGCCAGCCCGGCGGGCGATCGGCGCGGCGTCACGCGCCGCGAAAAAGGCTACCATGCGAAATCCGCCCGCACCATCGACCCGCCGGATCAGCCGCGCGCTCCGTCCGGCGCGTCGCGCGGCGAAAAAAATCCCGCTTGCCTCGCCCTGATTATCGCAGTTAAAGATAGTCGGGGAGTTCAGCTAACGCCTCCCAACGGTGAATCGGATGGGCATCGCGATACTCTATGACCGGCGTGAATATCAGGCGGCCGACGCGCTCGCCGAGGGCGATAACCTCTGGCTCAAGACCGACGATCTGCGCGCCGGCACGGGATGGGAGCTCAAGCCCGAAGGCGCCTGCCGGGGCGAACGATGCGTGCCGATACCGCACGGGCGCGAGGCCGAATTCGTTCGCGACGGCGGCAAGCGCTTCAATTTCGCCGCGCTCGCGCGGACGCTCGGCAATCCCGTCGCGCACGACGACCGGCACGGCGTATGGGCCTTCGGCGAGGCGCCGGCGGAGCGCATGCAGGCCCTGCGCACACTCGCGGCGCCTGACTTCACGCTGCCCGATCTCGACGGCCGGATGCATTCTCTCGCCGACTATCGCGGCATGAAACGCATCCTGATGGCCTGGGCGTCATGGTGAGGATGCCGCTTTGACCTGCCCGTGTGGCAGGGCCTTTATCAGGAACTGAAGGACCGCAATTTTATCGTCATCGCGATAGCGCTTGATTCATGCGGCGCCGATGCGGTGCGCCAATGGATTCGCGTGACCGAGCCGACTCCGCCGCCGATGCTGGAGTTGATGGGGTGGGGTGAGCGCGAACGCGCCGCCGCCGGCACTCCGACCTATCCGTGTCTGATCGACGAACAACACGTCGTCGCGGAACTGTACAATATCGTCAACGTGCCGATGGCCGTATGGATTGACGAGCGCGGCCGAATCGTGCGGCCGGCCGAATCGGCCGGCGCCTCGGACGCCTTTCGCAAGCTTAATCTGGCCGATTTTTCGCTCCCGCCCGACGCGGCGGCGGATGCCAAAGCGGCGCGCACGTCATATTTCGACGCGATCCGCGATTGGGTGATCAAGGGCGACCAGAGCGTCTACGCGCTCGGCGACGCCGCGGCGCGCGGCCGGCTCGCCGGGCTCGGCGAGAATGACGCGCGCGCCAACACGCTCTTCCGGCTTGGGCAATATCTGTTCGCGCAGGGTCATCGCGTGGACGCGCTTCCGTATCTGGCCGAGGCGCGCCGGCTGCGGCCGGAGAGCTGGGCGATCGCGCGTCAGGCCTGGGAAATCGAGGAGACGGGCAAAGCCTCGGGGCCGGATTTCTGGGCCGCCGTTCAGGCGCTCGGCGACCGCCCGTATTACCCTCCCGCCAAGCTCTGATCGCGGCGATCGGGAGGCGGAGCGGCGGCGGGTGAGCGGCAAGAGGAGCCTTGTCAGCTCTCGTTCAGTGGCTGGCCGCGGGTTGACTTCCAGGGCGCGCGGGTGACTTCCGATGGCGGGTTGTTGCTGGTGCGAGAGTTCGATGAGCGGATGGGCTTGGGGGAGCT
>JAJXYM010000281.1 GCA_021780585.1 Deltaproteobacteria bacterium | reverse complement strand
GGCGGCGGCATTCAGGGCGCGAATCAGCGCGGGACGATCGGTTACCACGGTCCCTGTCCGCCGCCCGGCCCGGCGCATCATTACCATTTCCGGCTTTACGCGCTCGATACGATGCTTCAGCTCAAACCGGGCGCGACCTGCGACGAGGTCGAAGCGGCGATGCGGGGCCATCAGTTGGCCGTGACCGACCTGGTCGGGACGTTCGGGCGCTGAGCGCGCCGGGCGGCCCTGGCGCTCGTGCCGTGACCGCGGTCGCCAGGGCGAGCGGATGATCGAGTCAGATAAGGAGGCGGGGCGATGAGCGGATCGGCCGGCAAACTATCGCGTGGCGCGGCGGTACGGGCGCGTCTGAATCATCCGATCGTCGATACCGACGGCCATGCGGCGGAATTCGAGCCGTTGTTCTTCGACTTCCTGCGCGAGGCCGGCGGCCCCGGAATCGTCGATCGTTATAAACGCGCGCCTGACAGCGGTTTTTCCTTCGTATGGAACCGGATGGATTGGGCGGCGCGGCGTGACACCCGCACGCCGCGCCCGAACTGGTGGGCGCATCCGACCAAAAACACCCTCGACCGCGCCACCAGCTCGATTCCGCGCCTGATGCGCGAGCGGCTGCCCGAGATGGGGCTGGACTTTTCGATTATCTACCCGAGCCTTGGCCTGAATTCGCCCCATATGCGCGACGAGGAGTTGCGCCGCGCCGCCTGCCACGCGCTGAACAACTACCATGCCGAGGTCTTTGCCGAATGCGCCGACCGGCTGACCCCGGTCGCGGTCATCCCGATGCATACGCCGGCCGAGGCGATCGCCGAACTCGACCACGCGATCGGGCGGCTCAAGCTCAAGGCGATCGTGATGCCGGCCTATGTGCGGCGGCCGATTCCGGCGCTGGCGCGGCGCGCCCCGGAGCTCGAAGGGCAGCTTTCGTGGTTCGACAGCTATGGAATCGACAGCGAGCACGATTACGATCCGGTATGGGCGCGATGCGTCGCCCTGGGCGTGGCTCCGACGTTCCATTCAAAGGGCACGGGCATCGGCTTTCGCGGTTCGATTTCGAACTTCATGCACAACCATATCGGCCATTTCGCGGCGACCGCCGAAGCCGTCTGCAAGGCGCTTTTTTTCGGCGGCGTAACGCGGCGCTTCCCGACGCTGCGTTTCGCCTTTCAGGAGGGGGGAGTCGGCTGGGCGCGGGTGCTTTACGGCGACCTGATCGGCCATTGGCGGATGCATCGTGTGGACGTGCTCGATAACTTCGATCCGGCGCGGCTCGATCGGGCGCTGTTTGTCGAACTGTGCCGGCGCTGGGGCGGCCCGCGCTTCGCCGATCGGTTTCCCGACGATCCGGGCGAGCGGTCGGACGTGATGTGGGGTACGGCCGAGGACCCGGCCGATCGCGACGAGTTCGCGCGGCTCGGAATCGAGCGCGCCGAGGACTTCCGCGACCTGTTCACGCGGAATTTCTATTTCGGCTGCGAGGGCGACGACGACATGACCGCGCTGGCCTTCGACGCGCGGCGGATTCCGTTCGGCGCGCGCCTCAACGCGATCTTCGGCTCCGACATCGGCCATCGCGACCTCTTCGATATGCGCGACGCGGCGGCCGAGCCGTGGGAGCTGGTCGAACACGGACTGATCGGCGAAGCCGACTTCCGCGATTTCGTTTTTGCGAATCCGGTCCGGCTGCATGGCGGAATGAATCCGGAGTTCTTCGCCGGGACGGCGGTGGCAAGCGCCGCGCGGCGTCTGCTGGCCGGGGAGGGCGGCCCGGACGCCTGAGCGGGCGCCGGAACGGCGATGCGCGTAGGGCGGCGCGCATGCTAGATGATAGTGGATGCGGTTTGACGCCGAATTTGCCGCTTCGGCCCTGGATTACGCCGGATGCCCGCGCTGGAGCCGCGCCGAAGTCGCGCTGGCCGGCCGTTCGAACGTGGGCAAAAGTTCGCTGCTCAACGCGCTCGCCCAGGCGAAGGGCCTCGCGCGGACCAGCAAGACGCCGGGCCGCACGCGCTGCCTGAATTTCTTTACCGTCGGCGCGGCGCTGGCGCTGGTCGATCTGCCCGGCTACGGATACGCGCGGATGGGCCGCGCGGAGGCGGCGAAAATCGCGGCGCTGATGCACGAGTATCTCGAACGGCGGCCGCATCTGGCCGCGCTGGCGATTCTGATCGACGCGCGCCGCGGTCCCGAAACCGAAGAACTGGAACTGGCCGCGACGGTGCGGGAGCGCGGAATCGAGTTGATCGTCGTCGCGACCAAATTCGACAAGCTCAAAAACTCCGAACGCGCCGCCGCGCTGAAACGCTTCGCCCCGCTCGAATCGGCGCCGATCGCCTGTTCCGCGCTGACCGGCGAAGGGATCGAGCGGCTGCGCGGGCGGATTCTCGAAGGCGCGCGGCGCAAGCCCGGCGAGCGGCGCGCACGGCCGATCGCGGCGGCCTGACCGGCAATGGCGGGCGCGTCGATGGAGCCGGCGGTCAGCGTCGTAATTCCCACGTTTAATCGGCGTGCGATGGCGCGCGAGGCGATCGCCTCGGTGCTGGCGCAGCGCGGCGTGGACTTCGAATTGATCGTCGTTGACGACGGCTCGCGCGACGGAACCGCGGAGGAGTTGCGCGAAATCGCCGCGACGGCCAGCGCCGTCGCGGGCCGCGCGGTCATGCGCGTCGTGCGCACGGAAAATCGCGGCCCGGCGGCGGCGCGCAATACCGGCGTCGCGATCGCGCGGGCGGAGTTGATCGCGTTTCTCGATTCCGACGATTTGTGGAATGCGGAGAAGCTTGCGCGGCAAGTCGCGTTCATGCGCGCGAATCCGCGTTGCGCGATCGCCCAGTGCGAGGAAATCTGGCTCCGCGCCGGGCGGCGCGTGAATCCCGCCCGGCGCCATCGCAAGGCCGCCGGCGACCTTTTCGTCCGCTCGCTCCGCGTATGCCTGATCAGTCCGTCGGCGGCGATTATCCGGCGCGACGCTTTTCACGCGGCCGGCGGTTTCGACGAGGATCTGCGCGCGGCCGAGGATTACGATTTGTGGCTGCGCATCCTGATCGAGCATGAGGCCGGCCTGATCGACGAAGCGTTGGCGACGCGCCGCGCCGGCCATCCGGGCCAGCTCTCGGCGACCGTTCCGGCGCTCGATCGCTTTCGCATTCTCGCCCTGACGAAGCTGATCGCGCGCGCTGATCTGGCCGGGGCGCGGCGCGCGGCGGTCGGTGACGCGCTGAGCGAGAAATGCGCGATCTATGCGCCGGGGCTGATGCGTCGCGGCCGCTCGGCCGCGGCGGAATTTTTCGCCGGTATCGGCCGTGCCGCGCGTGGTCCCTGGCGGGACGCGCCGGAAGCTGAAATCGCCGGCGCGATCGACGCGATGCGCACGCTGCTGCGGGACGATCGGCGCGACGAAATGATCGTGATCGAGGCGGCGCCATGAACCCGCGCGCATCCGAGGATGCGATTCGCGCGTGGGCCGCGGCGCGCCATCTTCCGGAATCGCACCTGGCGCGATGGCTCGCGCTCGACGCCGGCGATCGCGCGGCGCTACTGGAGACGGCCGCGGCGCTCAGGATGCGGGCGGGGCGGTTTATCGCCGCGTTCGACCTGATCGATGAAATTTCCGTGCGCGAGGCCGCGCCGGCTCAGGCGATTCTTGCCCGCGCGGAGCTCCGGCGGATACTTGACGGAGCCGGGTCGGCGCCGGGCCGCGCCAGCGCGCTATTGGCGGCGCTGCGCGTGATGCGCTACCCGCGGCTGGCGCGGACGACGGATCGGATCGCGCGGGAGATCGCGGCGCTCGGACTGCCGCGCGGAATCAGGGTAAGCGCGCCGCGCGAGCTCGAATCCGACGAAATGAAAATCGAACTGGCCGCGCATGGCGGCGAGGAATTGCGCGAACTGATCGAAGCGCTGGCGCGCCGCGCCGGCGATCTCGCGCGAATCGCGGAGCTGGCGGGGGGGAGCGGATGGACCGACGATGAAGTTTGAACTCGACGCCGTTTACGTCGAAGCGGCGACGCGGACCGGCGCGCTCGCCCGGCGCGTGATCGCCGCGCTCCCGCCCGGCGTGCCGGTGCATGAGGTCGCCGACGGCCGGGCCGCGGCGCGCGCGCTCCCCGGCGTCGCCGATTCCTTCGCGGCGGGCAAGCGGCGGATGGTGATCATGCGCCGGCGCGCGCGTTTCCTGATGGGCTGTCCGGCGGCGGCGAACGAATTCGCCTGCTGCGGCTACCTGGTGATGGAGCTGGCGTCCAACTGCCCGATGGATTGCGGCTACTGCTTCCTGCAGGAGTTCGTCGCCGACAATCCGGGCTTTCAGGTCTATGCGAATTACCCCGACGCCTTCGCCGAGCTCGACCGGATCCGCGCCAGCGCCGAGCGTCCGATCCGGATCGGCACGGGCGAACTGGCGGATTCGCTGGCCTGCGATTCGCTGACCGGGATCAGTCGCGACCTGATCGATTATTTCGCCCGGCGCGACGATCTGACGCTCGAATTCAAGACCAAGACCGACGAGATCGAAAATTTGCTCGCGATCGATCCGCGCGGCCGGACGCTGGTGTCATGGACGCTCTCGCCGGATCGCGTCTATCGCTCGAGCGAACTTGGAACGGCCGCGCCGGCGGCGCGAATCGCGGCGGCGCGGCGGGTGCTCGCGGCCGGTTACCGCGTCGGGTTCCATCTCGATCCGATAATCGCGTACGAGGGCGCCGCGGGGGATTACGCCGCTCTGCTCGATGAACTGTTCGCGTCGGTTCCGGCGGCGCGGATCGATTTCTTCAGTCTCGGCGGCCTGCGGATGACGCCGGGGCTGCGCGCGGCGGCGCGCCGGCGCTTCCCGCGCGATCCGCTGCTGGTCGGCGAGGAGGTGCTCGCGCCGGACGGACGATACCGCGCCTTCGCGCCCCTGCGGATGCGCCTTTACGCGGCGCTGAACGAGCGGATCGCGCGCGAGCGTTCGGCAACCAAAGTCTATCTGTGCATGGAGGGCGCGGGGATGTATCGGCGCGTGCTGGGCGAGGCCGCGCCGACGCCGGCCGCCCTGGGCGCGCGGCTGGCGCGGGGAAGCTGACGCGATGGCGGCGCGGAAAAATCCGACAATCCCGGCCGCGGGCGGCGTTCGCCGAACGCGGACGGCGCAACCCGCGGCGGGCGACGGCCGCGCCGCGCGCCATGCGGCCGACGGACGCGTCCGGCCGATCGGCGTCTTCGATTCCGGAATCGGCGGACTCACCGTGCTCAAGGAATTGATCGCGCTGATGCCCGGCGAGGACTTCATCTATCTCGGCGACACCGCGCGCCTGCCCTACGGCAGCAAATCGAACGAGGTGATCGTGCGCTACTCGCGCGAGAACACCGAGTTCCTGCTGGCCAAGGGAATCAAGATGCTGGTGGTGGCGTGCAACACTTCGAGCGCGGTCGCGCTGGAGGAGATCGCGCGCGGCACGATGGCGCCCGTGATCGGCGTGATCGAGCCGGGCGCGGCCGCGGCCGCCGCCGCCTCGCGCAGCGGCAAAATCGGCGTGATCGGCACCGAGGCGACGGTCGCGTCGGGCGCCTACACGCGGGCGATCCAGCGGTTGCGTCCGCGCGCGGAGATTTACACCCGCGCCTGTCCGCTGCTGGTTCCGCTGGTCGAGGAGGGCTGGACCGACAACGAAATCGCCGAGCGCACCGTCGCCCATTATCTGGCGAGCCTGAAGGCGAGCGGAATCGACACGCTGCTGCTGGGTTGCACGCATTATCCGCTGCTCCGGGCGATGTTCGCGCGGGTGCTGGGGCCGCGGGTCAGGATCGTCGATTCGGCGACGGCGACGGCGCAGGCCGTGCGCGGCCGGCTGCGGGCGCTGGGGCTCGGACGGCGCACGGCGGGCGCGGGCGCGCGGAGCTTTTTCGTCACCGAGACGCCCGACCGCTTCGTGCGGGTGGGCCGGCGTTTCCTGGGGCCGCAAGTCGAATCCGCCGTGCGGATCGAGCGCTAGCGCGGCGCTGCAATCGCGCGCGCCGTGCGCTAGAATTGGTCGAATAAAATCGCCCCGGATGCGGGCGCGGCCTCCTTCCGAGTTGAATCGCACACCATGGCATCATCGCTGACCCTAGTCGCGCGCAAGATGTTCGGCTCCCGCAACGATCGGGAATTGAAACGGATGCGCCCCGTCGTCAATCAAATCAACCGGCTCGAGCCGGAGATCGCGGCGCTCGACGATGACGGGCTGCGGGCCCGCGTGGCGGATTGGAAGGAGCGGATCGGCGCGCTCGAGGAGCGCGAGGCGCGCGCCGACGCGATGGACGAGGCGCTGCCCGAAATCTTCGCCGTGGTGCGCGAAGCGGCGAAGCGCACGCTTGGCCAGCGCCATTTCGACGTGCAGCTAATCGGCGGCATGGTGCTCCATCACGGCAAGATCGCCGAGATGAAAACCGGCGAGGGCAAGACGCTGGTGGCGACGCTGCCGGCCGTGCTCAACGCGCTCGGCGGACGCGGCGTGCACGTCGTGACGGTGAACGACTATCTCGCCCGGCGCGACTCCGAATGGATGGGGCGCGTCTACAATTTCCTCGGCCTGAGCGTCGGCGTGGTCGTGCACGGCCTGGGCGACGCCGAGCGCAAGGCCGCGTACGCCTGCGATATCACCTACGGCCAGAACAACGAATTCGGCTTCGACTATCTGCGCGACAACATGAAATTCAACCTCGACGATTACGTGCAGCGGGCGCACGAATTCGCGATCGTCGACGAGGTCGATTCAATTCTGATCGACGAGGCGCGCACGCCGCTGATCATCTCGGGCGCCTCCGAGGAATCGACCGACACCTATTATGTGGTCGATCGGGTGATTCCGCGGCTGCGTCCCGAGGAGCATTACACGGTCGATGAGAAGTTGCGCACCGTCGCGCTGACCGAGGATGGCGTGACCCGGGTCGAGCAGTTGCTGGGGGTCGAGAATCTATACGATCCGCGCAATATCCTGCTGCTCCATCACGCGAACCAGGGGCTCAAGGCGCACGCGCTGTTCAAGCGCGACGTCGATTACGTGGTGCGCGACGGGCAGGTGGTGATCGTCGATGAGTTCACCGGGCGGCTGATGCCGGGACGGCGCTGGAGCGACGGGCTGCATCAGGCGATCGAGGCGAAGGAAAACGTCAAGATCGAATCCGAGAACCAGACGCTGGCGACGATCACCTTCCAGAATTATTTCCGCATGTACGCGAAGCTGGCCGGGATGACCGGCACGGCCGACACCGAGGCGCAGGAATTCAAGGAAATCTACAACCTCGACGTCGCGGTGATTCCGACCAACCGGCCGATGGTCCGCGCCGACCATCACGACGTCGTCTACCTGACCGAGCAGGAGAAGTTCGACGCCGTGATCGAGGAGATTCGCGATTGCCACGAGCGCGGACAGCCAGTGCTGGTCGGCACGATTTCGATCGAAAAATCCGAGCGGGTCGCCGCGCAGCTCAAGAAGACCGGCGTGCGCCATCACGTGCTCAACGCCAAGAACCACGAGCGCGAGGCGGAGATCGTCGCGCAGGCGGGACGGCTCGGCGCGGTCACGATATCGACCAACATGGCGGGTCGCGGCACGGATATCGTGCTGGGCGGAAATCCCGATGGGCTGGCCGCGGCCGAGGCCGGCACGCGCGATCCGGCGGACGAGAAATTCGCGGCGGCGAGCGAGCGCTATCGCGCGCACTGCGCGGCCGAACGCGAAGCGGTGCTCAAAGCCGGCGGACTGCATATTCTCGGCACCGAACGGCACGAATCGCGCCGCATCGACAATCAGTTGCGCGGCCGTTCGGGACGCCAGGGCGACCCCGGCTCGTCGCGTTTTTTCCTCTCGCTCGAGGACGACCTGCTGCGGATTTTCGGCGCCGATCGGCTCAAGGGCCTGATGGGCCGGATCGGGATGGACGACGGCGTCCCGATCGAGCATCGCTGGATCTCGCGCGCGATCGAAAACGCGCAGAAAAAAGTCGAGGCGCACAACTTCGACATCCGCAAGCATCTGCTCGAATACGACGACGTGATGAACAAGCAGCGCGAGGTCGTCTACCATCGCCGCCGCGAGCTGCTTTCCGGCGCGCCGCTCAAGGAGGATATCCTTGAAATGTCCGGCGAGCTGGTCGGCGAAATCGTCGCCGCCCACGCCGATCCCGACAAGGAGCCGGCCAACTGGGAATGGAAGGAGATCGAGGACGCCTTCTTCCAGCAATTCAAGTTCCGCCCCAACTTCCGCGACGCCGCCGAGCTCAACGTCCCGGAAAACCTGATCGATCTCGCCGCCGAACGCGTCAAGGCGCTGTACGACGAACGCGAGACCGAATTCACCGAACCGGTGATGCGGCAGATCGAGAAGATCGTGATGCTGCAGACGCTCGACGCCCTCTGGAAGGACCATCTGCTCGCGATGGACCATCTCAAGGAGGGAATCGGCCTGCGCGGATACGGCCAGAAAAATCCGCTGGTCGAGTATCAGAAGGAAGGCTTCACGATGTTCGAGGCGCTGATGCGCGCGCTGCGCCAGGACGTCGTCGAAAAGGTCTTTTCCGTGCAGGTGCGGCGCGAGCAGGACGTGCGCCAGATCGAGGAGCCGCAGGCGCGTCCGCAAAAGGTCGTGATGAGCCACGGCGACCAGCCCGTCGATCAGGGCGCCGCGACCGTCAAGCGCGAAGCCGACAAGGTCGGCCGCAACGATCCGTGCCCCTGCGGCTCGGGCAAGAAATTCAAACGCTGCCACGGTAAATGAAGCCGCGTGACGGCGGTCGAATGTCGCCGCCGCGCATGTTAGATCGACGCCCGGAGGTATCGATGGACGTACGACTCGAACCCGCCGTGGTGCGCGGCTTCCGTTTCGCCGGCGTCGCGGCCGGCCTGCGCAACGAACCCGGCCGCAAAGACCTTGGCGTAATCGC
>JAJXYM010000432.1 GCA_021780585.1 Deltaproteobacteria bacterium | reverse complement strand
ACGAAGCCGCGCTCGGCGCCGCGCTCGAACGGCTGGCGCCCAACGTGCGCGTGGCGATTCTGTACGAACGCGACAGCGCGCCGGCAAAAATCAGGCGCATCGTCGAGAAGCTCGGGCTCGCGCTCAACTGTCCGCGCCCGTTCGACAATCAGATCGGCCAGTACGCCGAGCTGTTCGCCCGCCGCTTCGGACTCAGGGCGGGCGGCGACGTGATCGATCTGCTGGTCGGACGGCATGGCGCGGACCTGGGCGCGATCGTCAATGCGCTCGCGCGCGCGGCGATTCACGCGGAGCCGGGCGGCCGGATTGAGGCGGCGGCGTTCGGCGAATCCGCCGGCCGGCGCGTGCCCGAGCCGTTCGCGCTGGCGGAGAGCCTGGCGCGCGGCCAGGGCGCGGAGTCGGTCGCGATTTTCGATCGCGCGGTGGCGTCCGGACGCGACCCGATCGAAATTTTGGGCGTCGAGATTATTCCGACGATGCGGCGGATGCTGGCGGCGGCGTCATTGCTGGAGCGGCGCAAGGGCGCGGCCGACGTGGCGCATATTCTTGGCCTGCCGCCGTCGAGTCCGCTGGTGGCGCGAGCGCTCGACGGCGCCCGGCGCCTCGGCGCGCGCCGCCTGCGCGCGGCGCATCGCCGCGCCTGCCAGCTCGACGCCGGCTTCAAGAATGGAACGATCCGCGAGCGCGAAGCCGCGATCGGCGCGCTCCTGATCGAACTCAACGGCTGAAGCGTGGCGCCGGACGCAATTGCGCCGCCGCGGCCCGAGATCGCCGGAGCGATGGTCCGGTTGCGCGACGGGCGCGGTCAGGCGGACGGTTGCGCGGCGGGCGCGGCCTGCCCGTGATGAGCCTTATGGAGCTGGCGGGAGAGCCGTGCGATTTTCCGCGAGGCGGTATTCTTGCGCAACGCGCCCTTGGTCGCGGCTTTGTTGAGCACCTTCATCGCCTGACGCAGCGCGGCCGCGGCGGCCTGCGGATCGCTTCCGCCGATCGCCTCCTGCGCGTTTTTCGCGGCCGTGCGCACCCGCGTCTTGATCGCGCGATTACGCGCCTGACGCTTGAGGCTCTGGCGATGGCGTTTACGGGCTGACGGATGGTCTGGAATATGCGGCATAACCAGATTTAACTAACAGCCGGCCGCCGCCGCGTCAACGACCCCTCCACCGGCTCATTCCCGATCGGCGGCGCGCTTGGCCGCGTTCCAGAGCGCGTCGAGCTCGGCGGGCGACAGATCGCGCAGTTCGCGGCCGCGGGCGGCGGCGATAGCTTCGACCCGGACGAAGCGCGCGACGAATTTATCGCAGGCGCGGCGCAGGGTCTCCTCAGCGCGATAACCGATGAATCGGGGTGCGTTGGCGAGCGCCAGCATCATATCGCCGATTTCAGCGGCGGCGGAATCGAGGTCGTCGGCCGCCAGCGCGCCTTCGACTTCGTCCATCTCTTCGCGCACTTTGGCGAGCACCGCATGGATGTCGCGCCAGTCCATCCCGGCCTGACGGGCGCGCGTGCCGAGCTTTTCCGCCCGCGCGGTCGCGGGCAGCGCTTTGGCGACGCCGTCGAGAGCGGATTTGGCGCCGGCGCGTTGGCGTTCGTCCCGTTTGATCCGCTCCCAGTTTTCGACGACTTCAGCGGCGGTTTGCACGTCTTCGCCCGCGTAAACGTGCGGATGGCGCCGGACGAGCTTGTCGGCCGCCGACCGCATCACGTCCGCGACGCTGAAGCGTCCGGCTTCCTCGCCGATCACGCCGATCGCGAGCGCCTGCGCGATCACGTCGCCCAGTTCGTCGACGATCGCGGCGGCGTCGTCGCGTTCGACCGCGTCGAGCGTTTCATAGGCTTCCTCAAGCAGATGGCGCCCGAGGCCGGCGAGGGTCTGCTCGCGATCCCAGGGGCATCGTTGCCTGAGTTCGCCAAGAATTGCGGACAGCCGCGAAAATTCCCGCGCGGCTCGCTCGCTGGAGTCGCTGGCCATACCCACCACGGTAGCATAGCGGGCGGCCGGCGAAAGCCGCGCCGGCGTCTATGCGGAACGGGCCGGGAGGTGTTGCTCGAGGAAGCGCGAAAGGTCGCGGATGCCATCGGCGGCGACCTCATGACCGCAATCGTACTCGCGCCAGGTCACGTTGACGCCGAGTTCGCGCAGCGCCTCGACCGATTTGCGCGCCCGCGCGATTTCGATCGCCTGATCGGCGCGGCCGTGCTGCACGATCGCGGGCATCCGGGCGAGCGCGGCGCGATCGCCGGCGAGCGCCGTCAGCCGTTCGGGAAACGCGGTCGAGATTCCGACCAGTGCGGCGAACCGCTCCGGCCAGCGCACGGCCAGACTGTAGGCCATCATGCCGCCCTGACTGAAGCCGGCGACGACGATCCGGTCGCGATCGACGGGATAGCGATCGCAGGCCTCGTCGATAAAGCCGCTCAGGTTGGCGACCGCGGCATCGACCTTTTCGGGCTCCGGCTGCGTTCCGAGCCGCATCGGATACCATCCGTAGCCGTTGATCGCGCCGATTTCGACCTCGACCGCGCCCTGCGGACAGATCACGAGGAAGCGTCCCCCGGCGATAAAAGGCGCGAGTCCCTGCAGGTCCATCGCGTTGGACCCCCAACCATGCATCGCGAAGATCGCCGGAAACGGTCCCGGTCCGGCGGGTTCATAGGCGCAGTGAACGAGTTTCATCCGGCGCGGTCCTCCCGTCGCGCATCTTAGACCGGGCGCGCGTTGGCCCGCCAGCCCGCGCTGATATGGCCGATTTGCGCGGCGCATGGCGTTCATCTTCCGGCGCGGGTGCGATAACCTGCCGGAGACGTCGCTCGCGCCCGAAAGGGCGGATGCGGCGGCGCGAGTGGGGAGAAGATCGCGTCAGTGTTCGGACAGGATTCGGCAAGGCCGCGCGCACCGCGGTTCGCAATGATGTTCGCGGCCGCGATCGTCGCGCCGGCGGCGACCGCCTATGCGGATAGCGGCGCCTCCGCCGCGGTCACCGGCAAGGGCGCGGGCGTCGCGGCGGGCGCGATTCTGGCGGCGCTGGTCGCATACGCGCTATGGATACTCGCGGCGCCGCTGATTCGTGCGCGCGATCGCGGTCTGCTCAAGGCGATCGGGGTGCTGGCCGCCCTCTTCGTGTTGAAGGTCCCCCTCCTGCTGGTCGCGCACGGCTTCGCCACCGATATCGGCACGTTCGAGGCGTGGGGCCTCAAGATCGCCGAGCTGGGGCCGGCGCGCGCCTACGAGCCCGGTTATTTCCTCGACTATCCCCCCGGCTACCTCTACGCCTTCTGGGCCGCCGCGGCGACGGCGCGCGCGCTCGGCGCGGCGGGCGGGCCGTGGCTCCGCGTCCTGATCGAAACGCCGGCGCTGATCGGGGACTTCGCGCTCGCCCTGGCGCTCTTTCTGTTCATGCGCCGGCTGAATCGGCCGCTTTCCGCGTGGGCCGCGCTGCTGCTGATCGCGCTGAATCCCGCGATGCTGATCGATTCGGTGATGTGGGGCCAGACCGACGCGCCGCTGGGTCTCGTGATGTTCCTGAGCGTCGCGATGATGCTCGACGGGGAATTCGAAATCGGCTGGGGACTCGCGGCGCTGGGCGTGCTGATCAAGCCGCAGGGATTGATGCCGATTCCGGTGCTCGGCCTATGGACGCTGATGCGGCTGGACGTCCGCCGATGGTGGCGGGCGGCGCTCGCCTTTGTCGCGATACTCGCGGTCGGAGCCGCGCCGTTCCAGATCGGCCATCGCTGGGACTGGCTATTGCAATTATACCTGTCGGGCGCCGCCTACTATCACGAAACTTCGGTCAATGCGTTCAACCTGATGGCGCTGCTGGGGGGCGTTCGCGAACCGGATTCCGTGACCTTCCTGGGCGTGTCCTGTTACGCGATCGGCATGACGCTGCTGGTCCCGCTCTATGCCTACGCCGGCTGGGCGATGTGGCGTGGCCCCGACCGGCGCAATTTTCTCTTCGCCAGCTTTATCGCGATGTTCGGGTTTTTCCTGCTCGCGCCCCGGATGCATGAGCGTTATCTCTACGCGGCCCTGGTGTTCGCCGCGCCGCTCGCGCTGGAAGAGCCGGCGATGCTGAAGCTTTTCGCCCTCCTGACCGTGAGTTGCGCGCTGAATCTCGCCTACGCGCTGCATGCGCTGCGCACCACCGTTTTCATGGACACGCGCGACGCGGTCGCGATGGCGACGGCGGTCGCCAATCTCGTCCTGTTCGCGATCGCGATCGGGTACGACCTCACGCGCTATCGTCGCGGCCAAACCGCGATCGCGCGGGGCCGGGATGCGTCCGCGGCGGTGGGCGAAAGCGCCGCGCCGGCGCCGACCGACGCCGCCGAAGACTGGATTCGCGCGCGCCTCGGCTTGACGATGCGGGGCTTCGACCCGCGTCCGCCGCGCGCGGAGTTTATCGCGCCGATGCCGTGGCGATCGTTCGAAACGCCGATCCTGATCGCGCTGGTCGCGATCGCCGGCGCGCTGCGTTTCTGGCGCCTGGGCCATCCGCCTGAACTCGTCTTCGACGAAGTCCATTTTGTCGGTCAGGCGCGCCATTACCTGCACAACGAACGCTTCCTCGACCCGCATCCGCCGCTGGCCAAGCTGCTCACCGCCCTCGGCATCATGCTCTTCGGCGACCATTCGTGGGCGTGGCGATTGGGCACGGCGACGCTGGGCACCGCGCTGGTCGCAATCACCTATCTGCTCGGGCGGCGGATGTTCAAATCGCGGCTGGCGGCGACGCTCGCGGCCGGTTTCGTCATGCTCGACGGTTTTTTTATCGTCGATTCGCGGATCGCCGTGATCGATATCGTCTATATCACGTTCGCCGCGCTCGCCTACCTGTTGCTGTTCCGGCTGATGCAGAACACGGCTCCGCGCGATCGCCTGCGCACCCTGATTTTCATGGGAATCGTGCTCGGACTGTGCCTCGGCGCGAAACTCTACGTGCCGGGGATCGTCTTTCTGCTGGTGGGCGGATTCGCGTTGTTCGCCCTGATGCGTCCGGACGCGGCCGGCGCGGTAGCCGGCGATCGCCGCCTGCGCCTGAGGCGCGCCCTGGGCGCGGCGCTGATCCTCGGTTCACTGGGCGGAATCTTCTATCTCGCCTGTTTCATACCGCATTACGCGCTCGGATGGTGGGGCGGAATCGGCGATCTGTTCCATTATTACAAGGACGTGATGTGGTACGAGAACAGCGTCGCCAGTGCGACCCATCCCTATTCCTCGCCGTGGTGGAGCTGGCCGCTGATGCTGCGGCCGGTGGCGTATTGGCAGAATTTCCCGGTCCATGGCGACGTCTCGACGATCTGGGGCGCGGGCAATCCGGTGCTCTGGTGGGGCGTGATTCCGGCGATCGCGATCGCGCTGATCCGGACGATCGAGCGGCCCGACCTGACGCGCGCGTTCCTCGTGATCGGCTATTTGGCGTTCATTGTTATCTGGATACCAATTGGCCGAATACTATTTCTGTATCACTATTTGCCGTCGGTCTATCTCGGCTACCTCGCGCTGGGCGGCGCGATGACGGATTGCTGGCGGGGCGACGCGGAATGGTGGGAGACGGTCGCCTTCATGTTCACGCTGTTCGCGCCGATCGTGGTGGGTCTCGGCCATATCGCGTCGATCATGCAGCCGGGCTTAATCCCCGCGCGGATGCGGCCGATGGCCGGCCTTCCGATCTGGATCGCGATCGTGGCCGGCTGGTTGGCGACGGCGCGGAATCGCAAGGCCCGCGGACGGTTCACCTGCGTGGTCTTTCTCGGCTGCGCGGCGGCGGCGAGCGTCTATTTCATGCCGGTATGGCTCGGGACGCCGATTTCGCGCGCCGGATATTACGCGCGGATGTGGTTCGAGGGGCCGGGTCTGAGAAACTGGATTTGAGCGGGGCGGCGATGCGGCGGAGCGGACACGCAATCCGGGCGCTGGCGATCGCGGGCGGAATCCTGTTATCCGCATACGCGCCGCGCGCCCCGCAACGCAACTTCCTTAACAATGGCGACTTCCGGCGCGGCTCGGGCGCGTCGTGCGACGGCTGGCGCACCGACGCCTGGATCCTCGATCCCGGCGCCACCACCTACTCATGGATCGCGCCGCACGCGGGCGCACCCGCCGAACTCGAAATCGATACTCATCGGGACAACGACGCGCGCTGGCTGCAGGCGGTCCCGCTCGGCCCCGGATGGTACCATGTGAGCGTCGAGGCGCGCGCCGAAAACGCCTCGAAGTATTTCACCGGCGCGACCATCAGCGCGCTCGAAGACGGAATTGCGTCGCCGGATCTGCGCGAGACGACCGACTGGCGGCGAATCGGCTTTTATCTGCGCGTCGGCGCGCGCGGCGCCGACGTCGATATCGCGCTGCGTCTTGGCGGTTATATGAATCTGACTCGCGGCAAGGCTTTTTTCCGCGCCGCGAGAGTCGAGCGGGTAAGCGCGCCGCCGCCCGGCGCGGAGCCGGTCTTCGACCTCGACGCGGTGCGCCAAAGCGAGACCAGCGGTCCGATCGGCCGGCCGTGGTCGCTCGTCGCGACCTTTGCCGCCTACGCGCTGATCGGAATCTGCGGATGGATCATTTTCCGCCGCACGATTCCCGACGATCGCCGCGGCTGAGCGCGCCGCGTTGCGGAGCCGTCAGCCGGCGGACGGCTTGAACGACGGCCGATGCTCGCGCTTCGATTGCCGCTCGATTTCGCGCAACAGGTCCGCTTCGGCCACGCCCCGCGAGACGCATTGCTCGGAGCTCAGCGGACGGGCGGGGACGTGCAGCGGCGCGGTGAAGACCGCCTGCACCGTGACGAGACTGGCTTCGTCGCCGTCGGGCTTGACGGCGAAATTGTAGACCGCGGTCGCCTCGGCGTTGGGTTCCGCGTCGTACTTGGCGGCGATCGTGCGCAATTTGCCGCAATCGGCCTGTTTGAGGCTGAAACCGCCCGGCGCTTCGCTCTCGATCACGCCGTTGTTCGGATCCTCGGCGATCACGCGGAAATCGTTGCGCGCGATCACCGTATGCACCGCGTTCCACGCGAGATCGAACGGAATCGCGACGCGGGTCTGATTATCGGTGGCGGGCGGCGGCGCCGCGGTCGGCGGATAAAAGCATCCGCAGAGCACAAGCGCGAACATCGCAAAGGCGGTCCGGAGTTCCATCGGGTCGCGTTGGAATGATAGCAGAATAGAAGGGCGGTTTCGCGATTTCGCCCGCCTTCGCGCGCCCGGGTGACTCCCCACGCCCGCGGCGTCTATGCTACCCTCGCTCAGGTTCAGGAGCGCCGCTGGCGCGGCCTCCGGAGGCTTAAGCGATGTCCGGTCATTCCAAGTGGAGCTCAATCAAGCATAAGAAGGCCGCCCGCGACGCCAAGCGCGGCAAGGTCTTCACCAAGTTGATCAAGGAAATCACGATCGCCGCGCGGCTTGGCGGCGGCGACCCGGGGGCGAATCCGCGCCTGCGCACGGCGATCGCCGCGGCCAAGGCGCAATCGATGCCCAACGACAATATCGATCGCGCGGTCAAGAAGGGCACCGGCGAGCTGGGCGGCGGCGCGCTCGAGGAAATCTCCTACGAGGGTTATGGTCCCGGCGGCGTCGCGATTATCGCCGACGTGCTCTCCGACAACCGTAATCGCGTGGTCGCCGAACTGCGCCACATGTTTTCGCGCCATGGCGGGAATCTGGGCGAGGCCGGATGCGTCGCGTGGATGTTCAAGAAGCGCGGCGTCATTTCGATCGAAAAGGGCGCGGCCGAGGAAGACAAATTGATCGAGCTCGCGCTGGAGGCCGGCGCCGACGACGTCACCAGCGACGCCGACGGCTATCAGGTGTTGACCGCCCCCGAGAATTTTTCCGCCGTGCGCGAGGCGCTCGAACGGGCCGGAATCGCGATCGCCAACGCCGAAATCACCAAGTTTCCGGAAAACACCGTCAAGGTTTCGGGCCATGCGGCCGAGCAGGTGCTCAAGCTGATGGAGGAGCTCGAGGATCACGACGACGTGCAGGGCGTCTCGGCGAACTTCGATATCGAGGATGAGGTGATGGCGCAGTTCTCCGCCGCGTAAGCGACGGCGCCACGTTCGCGCCGCTTGCGTGATGCGGCCCGCGACGGAATGGAGGAGGCGGCCGAGGGGGTGGTATGCGGGTGCTCGGGATTGATCCCGGAAACGCGATCTGCGGCTGGGGCGTGATCGAACGCGCCGGCTCCGCGCGCTTTATCGCGACCGGCACGATTCGCCCGCCGGCCGCCCTGCGCGGCCCCGCGCGGCTCATGGAAATCCATACGCGGTTGCTGGCGACGATCGACGCGTACACGCCCGACGCCGTCAGCCTCGAACGCAGCTTCGCCGCGATCAACGTCCAGAGCGCGTTCAAGCTCGGCGAAGCGCGCGCCATGGCGATGCTCGCGGCGGCCGAGCGCGGCGTCGAGCTGTTCGAATACAATCCCACCGACGTGAAACTGACGATCGCCGGCTATGGCCGCGCCGACAAGCGGCAGGTGAAGGAGATGGTGCGCCGCACGCTCGGTCTCGATCCCGCGACCCCGCTCGCCGACGACGCCTCCGACGCGCTGGCGATTGCGCTCTGCCACGCCTTCCGCGCCCGCCAGCCGCGCCCCGGCGCGGTTCGCGCGGCGCCGGCGCGGATCCGGCCGCGCGCCAATCCGGTGGGCGCGTCATGATCGCCTCGATCGCCGGCCGCGTGCGGAATCGCGAGGCGGGCCGGATCGTGCTCGAGGCGGGCGGCGTCGGCTACGAAATTTTCGTTCCGCTGCCGACCTATTATCGCACGCCCGGAGTCGGCGCGCCGGCCGAGCTCGAAATCCGCCAGGTGGTGCGCGAGGACGCGATCGCGCTCTATGGTTTCGCCACGATCGCGGAGAAGCAGGCCTTCGATCTGCTGCTCGGCGTCCAGCACGTCGGGCCGCGCCTGGCGCTCGCGATACTCTCGGTGCTCGCGCCCGAGGAGCTGGCCGACGCCGTCGGC
>JAJXYM010000048.1 GCA_021780585.1 Deltaproteobacteria bacterium | reverse complement strand
CTGCTTGATCTGTCGCGTGCGATTCCGCACGGCCTGCCCGCGCAAATCGACGATCTCACGGTCGACGAGGGCGGCGTCAAGCTCCAGGGCACGGCCGACTCTTTCGCCACCGTCGACCAGGTCAAGCATGCGCTGGAACGCTCGCGCAGCTTCGCCGAAGTCCAGGTCGATCACGCCGCCGCGTCGTCGGACGCGAGCAAGGTCGAGTTCCGCATGAACCTCAAGGTAAGCGACGCCGCGCTGGACGCGGACTGAGCCATGACCGGACGAATCGGACGAATTGGCGAGTGGTTTGCCAACCTCCTGGGACGGCTGTTGCGCGCGATCGCGGCGCTGCCGCCGGTCCGCCGGGCCGGCGCTTTGATCGCCGCTCTATGGGCGCGCCTGCGCCAGCTCGCCGCGCCCGCCGTCGCCGCGTTCCGCGGATGGTTCGACAAGCGCGAGCCGCGCGAAAAACTTCTGCTGCGCGTGTTCGGCGCCGTGCTCGCCGCACTGGTGCTGTGGGATTTCGTCTACGTCCCGATTTCCGGCCTCGGCGGCGATATGGGCGACCGGATCGCCGCCCGCCGCAATGAGTTGACCGAGGTGCGCGGCCTGATGCGCAGTTACGCGCGGCTCAAGGCCGACCTTGCGGTGACGGAAAAGCGCACCGTCCCGGGCAAGGATTTTTCGCTCTTCTCGGTGATCGAACAGGCCCTCACCAGGAGTATCGGCCACGAAAAGATCTCCTCGATCACCCCCTCCGAACGCGCCCTCAACGGCGGCTTCCATCAGCACGTGGTCGATCTCAAGCTCTCGGGACTGAGTCTCGCGCAGGTGGTCAACGCGCTCTATTCGGTGCAGACGCTGCCGACGCCGGTCACGGTTTCGAGCTTCCATATCCGGGCGACGTCGCCCGGTTCCCGCGCGTACGACGTCGACATGACCTGCGCGGCGCTGGGACGCGAAGGATGACCGACGCCGCGCCGACGGCCGGTGGAGCTTCGCGGGCATGGCGCGGCCGAATCATCGCGCTTTACGCGCTGGCCGGCGCGGCCGTCTTCCTGAGCTTCCTGATCGCGACCTTTCCCTACGGCGACACGCTGTCGTCATTGCTCGCGCCCTGTCAGATCCGGCTTCGCTACGCCAATCAGCGCCTGAGTCCGCCCTTCGGCGCGCGCCTCGACGACGTGACGCTGCTGTCGACGGCCGGCGGCGCCGAGCGCACGATGCTGACCAGTCCCTCCGTGGTGCTGACGCCGACCCTCGCCTCGCTGCTGCTCGGCCGGCCGGGAATCCGGATGCGTGCGCGACTCTTCGACGGCGTCATTGATCTGACCATCCGGCGTTACGCCGGAGCCACCGATCTCGGTTTCGACGCCGCCTCAATCGAGCTCGCGATGGTCCGTGGAATTCCGCTCTACGGCGCCGAGCTCGGCGGGCGTCTCTCGGCCGCCGGCAGCGCGACGCTGGTCGGCGCGGCGCTGCCCGACGCGCACGGCGGCGCCACGCTGGCCGGCAAGGAGCTGACGGTCTCGATCGCGAGCGGGATGGCGCCGATGCGGATCGGAAAGCTGACCGGAGCGATCGAGTTGCGGGGCGGCGTGGTCACGCTCGACGACGTCGAAACGCACGGCGCCGATCTGAGCCTCAAGGCCGCGGGCACGATTCAGATCGGTCCGACGCCGGAGGAAAGCCCGATCGACGTGACGCTCAATCTCGCTCCGACCCGGAGCGGACGCGACCATTTCGGCTTCTTCCTGCACCTGCTGCCGCATCCGCCGGACGCCGGCGCGCCCTACACGATCGGCGGCACGCTGGCCGCTCCGACCTTCAACTGAGCCGCGCGCCGCGTCCGCGTCCGCGATTCCCCGCGCTAGTCCGGCACGGATTCGAAAAATTCCGCGATCGCCCGATGGAACGCCGGATCCGCCGGCGCGCCGACATGGTCGCCGCCTTCGATCCGGGCGACCCGCGCGACCGAAAAATGCGGAACCATCGTGGACGGGTCGCCGACGATACGATCGCGCGTGCCGCTCAGGAACATCACCGGCGCCTCGATTCGCGGCAATTTCGCCAGGTCGGGGATATTCTCTTCGGCGCCGATACAGGCCGCGAGCGCCTTCAGATCGCCGCCCATCGCCTCGATTCCGCGCCGGAAACGCCGCGCCAAATCGTCCTCGATCGTCGCCGGGTCGTCGGCCGCGAGCGCGGCCGCCACCCGTTCGCGCTGCCCGCCCGCCGCCATCGCGCCGCTGCCGCCGAAACCGCCGAGCACGGCGGCGCGGAACCGCTCGGGATAGTCGAGCAAAAGCTGCAACGCGATCCGGCTGCCCATCGAATAGCCCACGATCAGCGCGCGGGCGACGCCGAGATGGTCCATCAGGCCGATCAGGTCGCCGCACAGATTCGCCATCCCGTAATGTTCCCGCAAATAGGACCGCGAGCTGCGGCCGTGACCGCGCAGGTCCGGCGCGATCACGCGCCAACGCCGCGCCAGATGGCCGATCACGCCGCTTTCGCCCCATAGCGCGCGGGCATGCGTGCCGAAGCCGTGGATCATCAGGACGGCCGCGCCGTCGCCGTGGTCTTCGTAATGGATCTGATGGCCCCGCGAATCGAATAGCGGCATCGGAACTCCTTGCGTAGCGGATTTTTACAACGCCGCCGCCCCGCGACTCAACCTGTCCAGGCGCTCGCTCGCAACGACTTCGGCAACGTGCGTCGCGCTTTCGTCCAGTCGCTCGATCGCGCCCTTCAGGTCTATCAGGATCGGGCTGAAATCGCGCGTTCCGGCTCACGATTTGGGAACTTTGACGGACGTGCCGGGCGCGATAGAATATTTGCGGGGCGGGGAACAGCTTTCCGCAAAAGGAGGCGTATCCTGATGAACCGAAGCATCCGGCGGCCGTCCCTTCTCCTGATCCTCGGCGCGACTTTGCTATGGCCGGTCGCGAGCGCGGCGCAGCCGGCGATAATTCCGCGTATCGGCCGCGCGCACCATCCGGCGCCCGAAACCTTTATTACTCTGAAGAACTATTTCGCCGACCGGGCCGTGAGCGGCTTCACCCTGGTCAGCGCCGATCCCAAAACCGGCACGCTGATCGCCAAACGCACCGGAATCGACAGCGACACCTGGCGGCAATGGGCGTACTGCAAGATGGACCCAAGCCATCTGATCGATACGCTGAGCGAAGCCACGGCGACCGTCAACGTCAAAGTCGAGGCCTCCGGCAATCGCAACAGCTACGTTACGGTCAACGCCGATCTGGAGGGAACGTACGCGCTGGGTTCGAGTCAGACGACCCAGCAATGCATCTCGAAGGGCGCCCTGGAGGGCAATATCCTGGCGGCGGCCGGCGTTACCCAATCGTGACGGCGCGATCGCCGGCCCGCTCGCGCCCGCTTTGCGTCGCGCCGATCGCGCCGGCGATCGTCTGGTTCAGCCGACCTTGGCGGTGCGGCCCTGAATCACTTCGTCGATCAGGCCGTATTCGACCGCCTCGCCCGCGCCAAGAAAATTATCGCGGTCGGTGTCCTTTTCGATCTTCTTGAGCGGCTGGCCGGTATGGTCGGCGAGAATCTGGTTGAGCAGGTCGCGCAGTCGCAGCGCCTCGCGCGCCTGAATATCGATATCGGTCGCCTGGCCCTCGAAGCCGCCGGAGAGCTGATGGATCATGATGCGCGAATGGGGCAGCGAGTAGCGCTTGCCCTTTTCGCCCGCCGCCAGCAGCACCGCGGCCATACTGGCGGCCTGCCCGACGCATAGCGTGGAAACGGGCGGCTTGACGAACTGCATCGTGTCGTAGATCGCCAGGCCCGCCGTGACCGAACCGCCGGGCGAATTGACGTACATGTTGATTTCGCGCTCGGGGTCCTCGGACTCCAGGAACAGGAGCTGCGCCGTGACCAGATTGGCGAGATCGTCGGAGATCTGGCCGCCGACGAAGATAATCCTGTCCTTCAGCAGCCGCGAATAGATATCGTACGAACGCTCGCCGCGTCCCGTCTGCTCGACCACGAATGGAACCAGGATGCTCATGACGTTTATTTTACTCCGCCAGGGAGGGGCTGGTCGATAACGGCAATCTGGCCGGCGCGCCCGCGCCACGATCACAGCAGGCGGAAGCGTTCGCCGAGAAAAACCTCGCGCACCCGCTCGTTATCGACGATTTCACGCGGCGTGCCCTCGACCAGAATCTTGCCGCCATGGATTACATAGGCGCGATCGATGATCGACAGCGTCTCCTGCACGTTATGGTCGGAAATCAGCACGCCGATGCCGCGTTCCTTCAGGTAGCCGATAATCCGCTGAATTTCGATCACGGTGATCGGATCGATCCCGGCGAACGGCTCGTCGAGGCACAGGAAGAGCGGATCGAGCACCAGCGCGCGGGTAATTTCGACCTTGCGCCGTTCGCCGCCCGAGAGTACGCCGGCCTTGGACTTCGCCACCTTGGCGATATCCAGCTCGTCGAGCATCGCCTGCAGCCGCGCGCGCCGCTCCTCCTCGGTGAGCGGAAGGGTTTCGAGCACCGCCAGCAGATTCTGCTCGACCGTGAGCTTGCGGAACACCGACGGCTCCTGCGGCAGGTAGCTGATGCCACGGCGGGCGCGCTGATACAGCGGCAACATCGTGATGTCCACGTCACCGAGCGTGATCGTGCCGGCGTCGGGCCGCAGCAGCCCGACCAGCATGTAGAACGTCGTGGTCTTGCCGGCTCCGTTGGGACCGAGCAAGCCGACCACTTCGCCGTTGCCGATGCGCACTTCGACCTCGTTGACGACGGTGCGGCCGCCGTAGCGTTTGGTCAGGCCGTGCCCGCACAGCGAGGCGGTGCGGGCGGCGTCGGCCGCGGCGTCAGGTTCGGTATGCACAAGTTTGGGCGTAGCCGTCATTTAAGGCGCATCGAATAGTAATATTATGGATTTAATCGGGAATCGTGTCGAATCAAATCCGTAGTCGCCAAGATTACCCAAGGTTCTCCCACACCGCACAAATTCTATACGATCCAGCGGGCAAAAGATTTCACTTCAGAGCGCCGGGCGGAGCGCGCCGGCTCAGGGATTGAGCCAGACGCGGCCGTCCTGCGCGATCAGGCGTTCCGCCGCCTCGGGTCCGTAGCTTCCGGCGGCGTATTCGTAAAGCGGAATTTCCGGATTGGCGCTCCATTGGTCAAGGATCGATTGCACGAATTCCCACGATTTTTCGACGAAAGTCGAGCTTACGAACAGTGTATGGTCGCCAATCATGACATCGAGCAGCAACCGTTCGTAAGCGTCGGGCGACGGTCCGGAAAACTCGCTCTCGTAGCGCAGGTTCATCCGCACCGGCCGGATCGCGATATCGAGACCGGGCTGCTTGGCCAGCACTTCAAAGGAAAAGCCTTCGTCCGGCTGAATCCTGATCGTCAGCGCGTTGGGCGGGAGCTTGCGCTCGCGATTGAACAGAATCCGCGGCACGTCCTTGAATTGCACGCAGATGATGCTGCCGCGCGCCGGCATCCGCTTGCCCGTACGCAGATAGAACGGCACGCCCGACCATCGCCAGTTGTCGATATAGGCCTTGAGCGCGACGAAGGTCTCGGTGCGCGAAGCGGCCGGGATGCCCTGCTCCTGGGCGTAGGCGCGCGCCGTTTCGCCGTCAACCATCCCCGCTCCGTAACGGGCGCGCACCACCAGCGCGTTCGCCCCGCCCGGCGGGAGCGGACGCAAGGCGCGCAGGACGTTGATCTTGGCGTCGCGAATCGCGTCGGCGTCCAGCGACACCGGCGGGTCCATCGCGATCAGCGCGAGCAGTTGCAGCATGTGGTTCTGCACCATATCGCGCAGCGCGCCAGCCGGATCGTAGTACATCGCGCGCGTGCCGACGCCCTCGCTTTCGGCGACCGTGATCTGTACATGATCGACGTTGCGCGCCCCCCACATCCGCTCGAAAATTGAATTGGCGAACCGCAGCACCATCAGGTTCTGCACGGTCTCCTTGCCGAGGTAATGGTCGATGCGGAAGATTTGCGATTCGTCGAAATACTGACGCAGGGCGCCATCGATCTTGAGCGCCGATTCGAGGTCCGTGCCGATCGGCTTCTCGACCACCAGGCGGGTGAAATTCGCCGCGCCGGGCCGCGCCACGAGTCCCGCTTCGGCGAGCCGCTCAGCGCATTCGGGAACGGCCTCGGGCGGTACTGACAAATAGTAAATCCGGTTGGGCGGAAGCCCCCGCGCGGCCTCGAGCTGTTCGAGCCGCGTCTTGAGCTTGTGGAAACCGTCGGGCTGATCGAGGCCGGCCAAATAATCGAGCCGGGCAGAAAACTCGCGCCAACGATCGTGGTTCAATTCCAGGCGCGAGAACCGGGCCGCCGCCTCGCGCGCGCTTTCGCGAAACTCCTCGACCGCCATCGCGCGCCGCGCGAAGCCCAGCACGGCATAGTCACGCGGCGCGATCTCCTGTCCGCAGGCATGCAGATTGTAAAGCGCCGGAATCAACTTGCGTCTGGCCAGGTCGCCCGAGGCGCCAAAAATCACGACCGTGCATGGTGGAGCGGCCTGCGCCTTGGATATCTGGATAAAATCGTTCACGATGCCGACCTACCTCGCTCGAGTCGCGGGCCGGCTGTCGCGTCTTGAATGAAGCCGGCGCGCCGACCAGAATTGACCAAATCGGTAAGCGCGGCCGAGCGTAGACACGCGCCGGCGTCAGGCATGTTCGGCGCGCGAACCGGCTCTTCCGAGTTAACGCCACGGATCGCAACGGAGCAAGCGGAGGTTCGATTGACAGCGGAAAAAGGCGCGGCGGCGATCGATCGGACGGCGGCGGGGACGAAACTCAAACCGTGGCTGCCCGTTCTCGGATGGATGGCGGCGTTGTTCATTCTCTCGACTTCGATTTTTTCGGCGGCCGACACCGGCCGAATTATCGAACCAATCCTGCGCTGGCTCTTTCCGTTCGCGCCGGCGGCGCAAATCGCGCTGATGCATGGTCTGGTGCGCAAATCCGCCCATTTTTTCAACTACGCCGTACTGTTCTGGCTGCTGATTCGCGGGCCATTGGCGGGCCGGCCCTATACGGCGCTGGCCTGCTGCGTGCTCTACGCGACGCTCGACGAAACCCATCAGATATTCGTGCCCGGCCGCACGCCGTCGCCCTACGATGTCGCGCTCGATTCGACCGGCGCTCTGTTCAGCCGCTTTCTCAACTCCGCCGTCGGCGAGTTGACAGGCGCCGCATAGATTTTCGCGGCTCAAGCCGTCTCCGAACGCTATCGCCCGACCTGTAGACGGCCCCGCTTCCCGACGGCGCCAGCACCGTCCAAGCGCCTGGCCACTTGCTCCAGAATGAAAAAAACGCGGCGGACCCGAAGGCCCGCCGCGTCGATCCGGCGTTCAGCGCCGCGGAAGTACTGACTCCAGACCTAATCGATGCAGGCCGGGTTTTCCTGGTTGGAGTCGAACACGTTCAACACCCAGCGATTGGTGCCGCAATTCGGATTAAAGTCGGTAAGATCGTATTCGTTATAGAGCGCAACGTTGTCCATCACCTGATTGCCCAGACTCTTGATGTCGATCACGACGCCGGCAAAGTTGTCGAAGGCAATATTGTCGTTGATGAAGTTGTTGTTGGTCGGCACCGAGCCGGACGGAGGATTATTGCCAACGTCATCCGGCTTGTTGCTGCCCAAATAGATGCCGATGTACTGGCAGCCGTTAATGACCGCGTCCACCGAGCTGGTCACCCGCGAGCCGGTCGCGCCGTTGAGCCACACGCCGTACTCGTAGTTGTCGACCGAGCCGAAGCCGGTGATGCTGTTGCCGGTGGCCTTCTGGACCAGCACGCCGATCGCGTTGTAGTCCGCGACGAAATGGCCGGCGACGGTGTTAGCGCCGTCCGATTCGAGCCCGATGTTCCAGTCTTCGATGAACGAGAGCGACAGGTTGTAAACGTTGCTGACCTGGGAGGACTGGAGATTCACGCCGTCGAGACCGCCGATAATCGTCGTGCCGGAAGCGCCCTTCAGGACGTGGATGCCGACGTTGCCGTTGCCGTTGTCATTTTCGACGTTGTAGCCCTCGAGATTGAGCGTGACGCCGGAGACGCTCACGTCGATGCAATCGCCCAGCGCGGTCATCCCCTGGCTGGCGGCGAGATCGTTGGCGACCGTGTAGGTCCCGGCGCTCGTAATCGCGCATCCGCACGACGTGATGCTGGTCGGGCACGCCGGGCTGCCGGCGACCGCCTCGCCGAGGCCCGGACCGACCATCGCAAGCGCCAAACCGGCCGCCGCGACGATCAGGCCGCGCCCCATCCATGAGAACTTGCGCTCATGACTGTTCATTTTCAATGACTCCTCCCTGAGCATAATTTTTCCCCCTGAAACCGCCGTCTGTCCGACATTTTGAGCAATGATGGGCTAAATCGTGTCATCTACAAAAATTCAGCCCAACGACGCGCATAGATATCGTTTTTCAATGTCGCCGTCAATCGCTCCGGCCAAGCCAGGACCATCTAAAGTAAACAAAATTGCGCTTACCTCACAAATGCTGGGTTCGCAAGTGCGAATCTTTAGCTAAGCGGAATTTTACGCCCAATTTTTGGTTAATTTATGCCAACGTAAAGCGTTGACGGCCAAAAAAACGGCGGACCGGATGGCCCGCCGCATCGATGGCCGACGCTCACGACGGAGAGGTCGCGTCAGGCGTTGGGATCGAGCGTGCCGGTGATGCGATCGATGCGGGAGTGGAACGCGCGCAGATTGGCGAATTCGCCGGGAACCTTCAATTCATCGGCGATCGCCAGATAACTGAGCTGGCCGTAGAGCGCGAAATCGGCGTAACCGATGCGTCCGAGCAGAAAGGCGCGGTCGCGCAGCGCGTCGTCGAGTGGGGCGAGCAGGGCGTGCGCCTGGGCCAGAAACTCGCGATGGCGGCGGATCGTGTCGTCGCAAAAGCCGGCGCCGTACTTGCGGTCGCGAATCAGGCGGAAGAAGGCCTCGCGATCACGTCCCTGGCGCGCGTAATGGATGATTTCGTCGGGGATCGCGGCGCGAAACAGGGCCTCTTC
>JAJXYM010000425.1 GCA_021780585.1 Deltaproteobacteria bacterium | reverse complement strand
GAAGCGCTCCGCGTCGCCCAGGATCGTCACGCGCACGAGGCCGCGGCTCGCGCCGAGCACTTCGCCCGCCGCGCCCGCCTGCCCGGTCGCGACGAACAGATAGGCGCGGTCGCCGCCCACATGCCGCGGTTCACGCGCGACCCGCCCGACGATCGTGATCATGGCGCCGTCCGGAAAGCGCGCGAGGCTGGCGGGACCAATCGCCGGATTGAGCAGCCGCCATGAAGGAATCGTCGCCGCCGCCGCGATCGCGATCAGCGCCACGATCAGGCCGGTGGCCGTGCGCCGCGCCGTCATCAGAACCGCGGCGGCGATCGCGAGCGCCGCCGCGATCCACAAGGGAAGCTCGAGACCAAGATTTCCGGCCGCGTCCCCCGCGATCATTGCGGCCGTCACGCTGTAGAGCGGCGGCGTCGCCGCGACTCGCTTCGCCCACGACAGCGGCGACGGCCGCGCCGCGACCGCTGTCGCGATACCGTTCCGGAGCGCGCCGATTTCCTTCGCCGCCGCGATCGCCAACCCCCTTGTTCCTCGCGGTCAAATTCGGATGCGGTCGCTTTCGGTATAATTCAGCGGCCGGCGTATGCCAACGCGCGGCGCCGCGGACCCGCCAGGCTGTCACGCCGTGACGTCGCCGGAGCGGACCATCAAGTCGAACCGCCAGCGCTTGCGCCCGCCGGCGCGCCGTTCCGCTACTGGCTTGCCGGAGCGTCCGCCGCCGCCGCCACGACCACCAGCGCCGCCAGCGCGGCCACCAGCAGCGCGCCCAGCGCCACCTTGCCGGCGGTGCGGAGCGCGTCACCCTGATGCTCGAACGTCTGCGCCTGTTTGAGATCGGAAAAATACCGCATCTGGCCGGTGCGGTCGTTTTTCGCGAGGTAGCCCAGAATGCGCGCCCCTTCGGCGTCGCGCACCATGTAGATATGCGGATCGCTGGTCACGATAAATTGATAGGCGCCGTCGGGCATGAGTTTGCTGTCGATAATCTTGAACGATCCCTGGGCGCATTCGTCGTCGCCGCATTCGACGTCGATCGTTCCCCCGCTCAGATGATGATATACCACTTCCCGCGGCGACTGGCGGTTGGGATAGTAATCCGTGACCGCGTTTTCCGCGACCACCTCGTCATGTTCTGGCTCGTAGGCGTTCGCCTGCATGTGTACGGCGACCGGATCGACGGACTGCGAGCACGAAGCGATCAATCCGCAGATTAAGAGAGATCCAATCGGCATTCTTGCCCACCGAAGGAATGCCGCGCGAATCATCCGCTGTCCGCCTTCACGCCTGGATCCGGGAAGCCCGGAACCGTTCCCTTCGCTCGCCGGACGGAACCGGTTCGCGCCGCGCGCGTCGTCAAATTAGCCTTGATAGTCAAGTTCGCGCCAGCGCGAATAGTCGATATGAAGGCTGTTTAACTTGTTACTATTCGGATGTCAAATGAGTCGATCGGAAGTAAAACGGCCCTTATCACTCCGATTGCGCGATCGGATCGGCCGGGCGATCCTTGCGCGCGATCAGTTCGAGCTGGCCCCGGCCCGCGTCCAGATACTCCGCGCCGTATTCCTCGCGTTCGGCCCGCTCCTGCTCGTCGAGCAGCGCCGCCGTCGCGTCCAGATGACGCCGAATCAGAGCGGCCAGCTCCGCGTTGACGCCCTTGACCGCCTGCAATTCCGTTAGCGAGGCCTCGCGAATCCGCCGCAGACTGCCGAAATGCCGGAGCAGCGTGCGCCGCCGGACCGGACCGATTCCTTCGATATCGTCGAGGATGGACTTGAGCCGCGCCCGCCGGCGCAGCTCGCGATTATAGGTAATCGCGAAGCGATGGGCCTCGTCGCGGATCCGCACCAGCAGAAACAGAGCGTTGGAATTGCGCGGCAGCACGATCGGATCCTTGCGCTTCGGCAAAAAGACCCGCTCCTCCGACTTGACCACGTTGCGCTCGCGCCCGTCGTTCAACACGTGCTGCTTGGCCAGCGACACGACTTCGATCTGGTCGGTCGCGCCGGCGTCCTTGAGCGCCTGGACGGCGACATTGAGCTGCCCCTTGCCGCCGTCGATCACCCACAGATCCGGATACTCGCTTTCCTCGCGCGCCCGCTTGAGCCGCCGGCTCAGGACTTCGTAGAGGCTGGCGAAATCGTCCTGCCCCGCGACCGTGCGGATCCGATAACGCCGGTAGAGCGCCTTGCACGCCTCGCCCTCGTCGAAGGTCGCCTGCGATCCGACCACCATCGAGCCTTGCAGGTTCGAGATGTCGTAGCATTCGATCCGTTTGGGCGTATTGCGCAGATGGAGCCGCGCGCGCAGCTCCGCGAGCATCTTTTCGCGCGTGTTCTCGTTGTCGCGCCGCGCGGCGAAGCTCTGCCGCGCGTTCTCGTTCGCCATCTCCAGCAACCGCAGCTTGTCGCCGCGTTGCGGCACGATAAATTCGACCTTGCGCCCGCGCCGTTCGGCCAACAGCTCGGCGCGCGCATCGGCGTCCTCCAGCGCGACCGGCACGATTACTTCGTCGGGGGCCGCGACCGCGCCGGCGTAATACTGCGTCAGCAGATCGGCGAGGATATCTTCGTCGGCGAACTCCAGATCCTGAAAGCTCCAGCTCCGCGTGCTGTTGAGTTTCCCATTGCGCACCATCAGGACGATCGCCTCGATAAATCCGCCCTCGCGATAGAGTCCGAAAACGTCCTGGTCGCCGCCCCAATGATGCAGCACGGTCTGCTTTTCGACGGTCTTCTCGATCGCGCGGACGCGATCGCGCAGGCGCGCCGCCTCCTCGAATTCCAGTCGCTCCGCATGCGCCCGCATCCGCTCGCGCATCTCGCGCAGCAGTTCGAGGTTCTTCCCCTCGAGCAGCATCTCGGCGGCGTGCAGATGGCGTCCGTAGTCGTCGCGGTCGACCGGCAGGCAGCACGGCCCCAGGCAGCGCTTGATTTGGTATTCGATACAGGGCCGGCTGCGATTACGGAACACCGCGTCCGAACAGGTGCGCAGCGGAAAGACCTTGCGGATTACGTCGATCGTTTCCCGCAGGCCGTCGGCCGATCCGAATGGTCCGAAGTAGCGTCCGCCGTCCTTGACGATCCGCCGCGTGACCGTGATTCGGGGCCACGGATGGTTCGTCACTTTCGCGCTCAGATAGGATTTATCGTCCTTCAGCCGGATATTGTAACGCGGCCGGTATTGTTTGATCAGGTTGTTTTCGAGGATCAGCGCTTCCTTCTCGCTGCGCACGACGAGGGTCGCGAAATCCCTGACTTTGCGCATCAGGAAGCGCACCTGGAAACGCCCGTCGCCGCCCGGCCGGAAATACGATCGCACGCGCGAGCGGAGCGATTTCGCCTTGCCGACGTAGAGCGCTTTGCCCGCGCGATCGCGCAGAATATAGACGCCAGGATCGGCCGGTATCGCCTCGAGCCGCCGCTCCAGCTCGGCGTCGTCGAGTTCGCCCGCGTCGGCGGCGAGCGTCAACGCCTCGCGCGCGCCCGTCGCGGTCGCGTCTTTTTGATAGGTGACGAGGGAATCGTATCGCGGACCGAGTTCGGCCGGGTCCGCCACGGGCGTCGCGTCGGACGGATTTGCGGCGCTCGCCGCCGCATGATTCCCGTCGGCATCCGCGCCGGCCGTCGCCGGACGCATCGCTTCCGCCGCGTCGATCATCGCGCCAGTCGCGGACCGCTTGTCTGGACTCCGGTCAACCATCGCCAGCGCGTATTATACACCGCGTTCGCCCGTTATCGCGGCGTTTTCCCGATAGCGCATCCGGCGCGCTTCGGGCAGGATAGACGCGCCCGCGCGCCCGCCGCTCGAACGGCGCCGCGCGCGGACGTTAATAACGATACGGGGAGCGAATCATGCGCAGACTGGAAGGGAAAGTCGCGGTTATCACCGGGGCGGCCAGCGGGATGGGCCGGGCGACGGCGGCGCGTTTCGCCGCCGAGGGCGCGAGCATCGTGATCGCCGACCTCAACGCCGAGGGCGGCGAAGCGGCGGTGCGCGAATGCCGCGAGAATGGCGCCCACGCGGTTTTTCAGAAAACCGACGTGACGGCGGAGGCCGAAATCAAGGCGGCGATCGATCGCGCGGTCAAGGAGTTCGGCAAGCTCGACGTCATCTTCAACAACGCCGGTCTCGCCGGCGCGCTCGGCTCGCTCGAGGAGACCACGGCGGAACACTGGGACCGCACCTTCGCGATTCTGCTGCGCGGCGTCTTTCTCGGCATCAAGCACGCGGCGCCGGAGATGCGCAAAAGCGGCGGCGGCTCGATTATCTCGACCGCCTCCGTCGCCGGCTTGCGCGGCGGCGCCGGTCCGCTGGTCTATAGCGTCGCCAAGGCGGGCGTAATCCATCTGACCAAATGCGCCGCGCTGGAACTCGGCCGCGACCGTATCCGGGTCAACTGCATCTGCCCCGGCGGCATCAACACGCCCCTGATTCACAAGCATATTCCGGGCGGCGATCCGGTGGTCAGGCAACTTCTCGACAATATCCAGCCGATTCCGCGCGCCGGCACGGGCGAGGATATCGCGGGCGCGGCGCTCTATCTCGCCAGCGACGAATCCGAATGGGTCAGCGGCACGGCGATGGTCGTTGACGGGGGTCTGATGGCGGGTGGAAACCTATTCGGCGGCGGCGCGCCCCAGCAGGCGTTCCAGACGCCGGCCAAATGGTCCGGCCCCTCCTTCGAAAAGGACTGAATAGTCAAAATCGAGTAAACAAATCGCGCCGGGGGCGAAGAATTTTTCTTCCGCCTCGGCGCGTATCTTCCTGATCTGCCAGCCTGGACCAGATTCGCGTCACGTCGGCCGTTGCGACCTGACACGGATAGCGTTCGAAATGACAGTTCAGTCCCGGCTTGTATTCGCCAGGCCGCGCGATCGGGAACGCCGACGGGACGGTTAGCCGCGCGAGCCGGTTTTGCGTTCGAGCTTCTTCAACCGCTGATCCTGGTCCTTGGTCTGGACCGTGATACGGTCGTCGAAGCGCTCGAACTTGCGCATCAGGGTGGTTAACGCCTTGGTCGTCTGTTTGAGGTCGTGATCGATTTTTTTGACGATCGCGTCGGCCGACGAGGCGATGCCGGCGCGAATCTCGGCCGAGGCCGCCGCCGGCAGCGCGCCGTCCGTGTCGGTCCGGCCAGCGGCGAATTGACCGCGCAGGTCGTCGTCCAGGGCGGCGATTCGATTGGCCACCCGCGCCTCGAGCTCGGCGGCGGTGCGGGCGATCTCCTCGGACGCGCGCATCCGCGAGCTTTCGACTTCGGCGGCGACGGCCGCGCGGATTTCGCCGCGAATCGCGACAAACTCCTCGCGTCGTTCGAGGCGGGCGTTGAGGAAATTTTCGCGCGTCTCGACCCGCGTCGCGCCCAGGTTTTCGCCGATTCGGATCATCTCGGCGCCCAGGTCGGCGCGGGTGAGAGCGACCGCTTCGCGATTATCCCCAATCCGATCGGCGAGGAAGCGAATCTGGCGGCCGACCTCGCCGAATTGCCCGAGAACCTCCTCGCGCAATGCGTCGAGCCGCCCGCCAAAGCCGGTTACCGCTTCGATTACAAGATCGAAGCGCGCTCCAAGTTGCTCCAGAATCGCTCCGATCTTCCTCGCCTCATCGTCGGCCACAGCTCTCACTCCCCCCGTCCAGATGGCGCCCCGCCTCGTCCCCGACGCCCTAATGTATCACTTTGCCCAGCCGGCTCCAGCGAATCGGAACCACCGACGAACCGTCGCCGTCCCACGACCAATAGATGAACATCGCCCGGCCCTCGATTTCGTTGCGATCGACCATCCCCCAGAAGCGGCTGTCGTAGCTGCGGTCGCGATTATCGCCCATCATGAAGTACTGCCCCTGCGGCACGGTGACCGGGCCGAAATTGTCGCGCGGGGAGTTGGCTTCGCGCTGATCGGGCGTGAGTTCGAAATGGGCATGCGGATCGTCGGCGCGCTGGCCATTGCGATAGAGCACGCCGTTGCGAACCTCGATCGTGTCGCCGCCGACGCCGATTACGCGCTTGATGAAGTCCTTGGTCGGATCGGGCGGAAAGACGAACACCACCACGTCGCCACGATGGACCGCTTCGAGCTGGAACAGATAGTGGCCGTACGGAATTTCATCGGCCATCGGCGTCAATCCCAGAATCGAATCGGGCAGGCGAAAGCCGTAGATCAACTTGTTGACGATTATGTGGTCGCCGACCAGCAGCGTCGGCTCCATCGAACCCGACGGAATCTTGTACGCCTGGATGAAAAAGGTGCGCAGAATGACCGCGAGCGCGATCGCGACCAGAAACGCCTCGACGTATTCGCGCGCGGCCGATTTTCCCGGCGGCGCGGTCTCGGGCCGATGGTCGCGCGCGGGCGCCGGTCGGGACGATTGCAGCGACGGCTCAGCCACGGCGCTCCTAGTCTCCTACCTTCAACAGGGCCAGGAACGCCTCCTGCGGGATTTCGACGCGGCCGACCTGCTTCATCCTGCGTTTGCCTTCCTTTTGCTTCTCCAGCAGCTTGCGCTTGCGCGTGATATCGCCGCCGTAGCATTTGGCGGTCACGTTCTTGCGCAGCGCCTTGACCGATTCGCGCGCGATTATCTTCGCGCCAATCGCCGCCTGAATCGCGACTTCGAACATCTGTCGCGGAATCAATTCGCGCATCTTCTCGCACAGCGTCCGGCCGCGCTCGTACGCCTTGTCCCGATGGACGATGATCGAGAGCGCGTCCACCACCTCGCCATTGATGCGGATATCCAATTTAACCAGATGCTCGGGACGGAAGTCCAGAAACTCATAGTCAAGTGAGGCATAGCCGCGCGTGGCCGATTTGAGACGGTCGTAGAAGTCGAAAACGATTTCCGCCAGCGGCATCTCGTACTGCAGAATCGCCCGCTGATGGCCGGAAAATTTCAAATCGCGCTGGACGCCCCGGCGTTCCTCGCACAGATGCATCACGGCGCCCAGAAACTCCTCCGGCACATGAATCGAAGCGAGGATGAAGGGCTCCTCGATCGCTTCGACCGAACTTTCGTCGGGCAGCCGCGCCGGATTATCGACCATCAGGGTGTCGCCCCCCGCGGCGCGCACGCGATAAGCCACCGTCGGCGCGGTGACCACCAGGTCCAGCCCGAATTCGCGCTCCAGCCGCTCCTGCGCGATCTCCATGTGCAGCAGGCCGAGGAAGCCCGCGCGAAAACCGAAACCCAGCGCCTGCGAGGTTTCCGGCTCGACCACGATACTCGCGTCGTTGAGCCGGAGCTTTTCGATCGCCTCGCGCAATTCGCCGTATTGATTCGCCTCGGTCGGATACAGCCCGGCGAAGACCATCGGCTTGAGTTCCTTGAACCCCGCCAGCGGCGCGGCCGCCGGACCATCGGCGTCGGTGACGGTATCGCCGACGCGCATGTCCGCGACCGTCTTGATCCCGGCGACGACGAAGCCGACTTCGCCCGGACCGATCGCGTCGGCGGCCTGCTCATGCGGCGTGAACCATCCAAGCCGCATCACCTCGCCGCTTTTGCCGGTCGCCATCAGGCGGATTTTCATGCCGCGGCGCAATTCGCCGTCGACCACGCGGACCAGGCCGATTACGCCTTCGTAGGCGTCGTACCAGCTATCGAAGATCAGCGCGCGCAAGGGTTTGCCGGCGCCGGCCGCCGGCGGCGGAATCCGCTCGACGACCGCCTCGAGCGTCTCCTCGATGCCGATGCCCTCTTTGGCCGAAGTCAGAATCGCCGCGCTCGCGTCGAGGCCGATCACCTGCTCGATTTCGCCGCGGGTCCGCTCGACGTCGGCGCCCGGCAGGTCGATTTTGTTGATCACCGGCACGATTTCGAGGCCGTGATCGAGCGCCATGTAGACGTTGGCGAGCGTCTGCGCCTCGACCCCCTGACTGGCGTCGACCACCAGCAGGGCGCCTTCGCAAGCCGCGAGGCTGCGCGACACTTCGTAGGCGAAATCGACGTGGCCGGGAGTGTCGATCAGGTTGAGCACGTACGTCCGGCCGTCACGCGCGGCGTAGTTCAGCCGCACCGATCGGGCCTTGATCGTGATTCCCCGTTCGCGCTCCAGGTCCATCGAATCGAGGAACTGTTCCTTGAGTTCGCGCTTGGAAAGCGCGCCGGTGCGTTCGAGCAGGCGATCCGCAAGAGTGGATTTGCCGTGATCGATATGCGCAATAATCGAAAAATTACGGATTAGCTCGCGTGGCGTCATGAATCGATGGAACGGGCGCGGCGCGCGCTCCAAATACTGAATGATAGCATGGCGTCAGCGGGTGCGCGCGAAACGCTCCCGGAAATAGGCGAAAGTGCGTCCGAGGCCCTCGTCAAGCGCGACCTCCGGACGCCATCCGAGTTCCCGCGCGGCGCGCGCCGCCGAAATTGCCGAGCGCATCTGCTCGCCCGGCCGCGCCGGCGCGTACTCGGGCGCAGCCGCGACCCCGGCCGCATCCGCCAGCCGGCGATAGAGCAGGTTGACGCTGGTTTCGATCCCGGTGCCGATATTGATCGCGCCGCCCGCTGGCGCCGTCAGGGCGGCGACGTTGGCGCGCACGACGTCGCCGACGTAGACGTAATCCCGCGTCTGCTCGCCGTCGCCAAAGATGGTGGCCGGCTTGCCCTCGAGCAGCCGCGCGCAGAAAATCGCCACCACTCCGGCTTCGCCATGCGGATCCTGGCGCGGTCCGTAAACGTTCGCGTAGCGCATCGCGGCGTAATCGATTCCATACTGCGCGCGGTAGAAAAAAAGATAGGATTCGGTCGCGAACTTGGCCACGCCGTACGGGCTGACGGGACGGCACGGATGACTCTCGTCGGCGGGAAACGCCTCCTGCTCGCCGTAGATCGCGCCGCCCGTCGAGGCGAACACCACGCGCCGCAGGGCGTGGGCGCGCGCCGCCTCGATCAGATTGAGAAAGCCGACCAGATTGACCTCGGCGTCGAAGGCGGGATCGGCGACCGATCGCCGCACGTCCATCTGCGCCGCGAAATGGACGATCGCCTCGGGCCGCTCGGCCGCCGCGATCGCGCGCATCCGCCCGGCGTCGCGCAGATCGGCCTCGTAAAAGCGCGCGCCCGGATTGATCTGATCGCGTTTGCCCGCCGCCAGATTGTCGATCACGGCCACCTGATGGCCGCCCGCGGCGATCAGCGCGTCCACCGTATGCGACCCGATAAAGCCGGCGCCGCCGGTCACAAGTATGCGCATCTGGAACTCCCCATCGCGCGCGCTCAGACCGGCCGCCGGCCGATCGAGTAGTAGCGGAACTCCAGCGCCTTCATCAGCGCCGGATCGTACAAATTGCGGC